>CAACVY010000059.1 GCA_900661335.1 uncultured bacterium
ATCGCAATTTGCGGGTAGGGCGACCAAATTACCGCCGTTCTTGGATAGCCCACATCCACAGCCACAGTTGGGTGCGGAACCCAGCGAACTCTTGCGATGGGGTCGAAGTAGTTTTCAAAGCCCGGGTAAAATGCAAGCCCCAACTGACCCGCCAACGTACGGTCCGTTCCAGGACGCCAAAGTGGACGATGGGGTGATGTGGTCGCTCGGCTCGTCGTGGGACTTTTGACACATGGGGAGTCCTGCTTGGCACGCCGGTCCCACACGCGGCCACCGCCGGATCCTGCGGGTTCGTCGCGGCTGGGTAGTATGCGTGGGTTGGCTCAGCACGCTCGCATGTGTCACGGGCGGACCGGAAGCGGCAGAGGATGTACCGGTCGCTCCGATCGTTCCGGAAGCTGATGGATCCGGCCGCGTCCGTCTGAGTTCGCCTCAGTTGGTGGCCGACATGGACGTTGCGCGCGGCCGCGTTCTGGCCATTCGGCTGAGGGATCAAACGGTCTTGGGAGGTTCTGGTCACGCTCCGATCGGAGCCGACGCAACCACACCCGACTGGCAACGCAGCGCGGGGATTTGGGTGTGGCCGGTTCCGGAACCTGCGTGGGGGGATCTTCGCGAGCGTGGATTCCAGCCAGAACGAGAGTTGGATCGGGTGACCGGGACTGCGCGAGCTTGGCGGGTTCGTTCCGGAGCGGCGGTGTTGCGTTGGACGCGCGAGCTAGGACCGCCGTTGTGCTTGCGGGAGACCCGAACCTGGCGAGTGAGTCCCTTCACGCCCGTTCTTACGCTGCATGTGGAGCTCGAACGGCTGCGATCATCGTCCACTCGAGTGGGCCCGTGGGTGCTAGCACGAATGGACAATTGCCAGCGGTTGGTGTGGCCGGCGGATGATGCGGCTGACTCGTTGGCGGAAGTTCATGCCTTTAGCCGTCCGCCCGCGTTTGCCTGGACCCGTGAGCCGGGGTCCGTGGTATATCGGACTGACCTCGGCGGAGTGCACCGGTTCAAGGCCAATGATCCCGGTCGCGCTTGGATCGCGGCGGAATCCGCCGGCCGTTTGCTGCTACTCCGCCAACTCCGATCATCCGTTGCGACGAATGATCCCGTGTTGCAAGTGTGGGCGTATGTGGGGGAATCGGGCCGGCGGACGGAGCTGGAGCTCATGGATGTCGGCCACATTCTCCAGCCTGGCGAGCGACTGGTTTGGAGCGTCGCCGTAGAGTGTTTCCCGATCTTGGCGGACCTCGACCCTCGGTCGTTGGCGATCCGGGTTCGTTTGTTAGCCGGGGAAAAGGAGGCGGCGTCGCTGCCATAGAGCATGCGGGGCGCAGGGATCATCCGATCGGCCGGACTGGTGGGAGCGCTGACAAGTATCAGCCGCTTGCTGGGTTACGTGCGCGACATTTTGCTGGCGGGCGCACTGGGCACGACGTCGGCGATGTCGGCCTTCGTCATCGCCTATCGGGTGCCCAACCTGTTTCGAGCCTTGTTTGGCGAGGGCGCGTTGTCGGCGGCGTTTATCCCTGTGTTCGTCGAAACGCGCCAAAAGGAGGGCGATCGGGCGGCATGGTCTCTGGCGCGTTCCATTTTCACGATGCTTGGCCTCGTGCTGTCGCTGCTAGTGTTGGTGGGCATCGCCCTCGCCACGGTTCAGCTCTCGCGCCCCGACTTGCCGGAGACTACGCGCCTCACCTGGTCGTTGTTTCGCATCATGGTTCCATACCTGATGTTCATCTGCATGGCCGCCGTAGCCATGGGCGCCTTGAACGCGTTCGACCGCTTTGCCGTCCCGGCTGCGACGCCATGGGTGCTGAACCTTGTTCAAATTGCCGTGTTGATATGGGTTTGCCCGCATTTAGGGACTCGGCCGGAAGCGAAAGTATACGGCGTGGCATGGGGCGTGTTCGTGGCGGGGATCCTTCAGTGGGGGATGCAGTTGCCAGTGCTTTGGAAGTTGGGAGCGGACTTGCGGCCCGGCATCCAGTGGCGCGACCCGCGCATTCTCCGAGTGTTGGTGTTGATGGTGCCGGCCGCCATCGGACGTGCGGTGTCGCAGTTCAATGTCTTTTTCGTTTCAATGATGGCCGCACGCATCGGTCAATGGGCGGCGGCCTCGCTGTACTTCAGTGAACGTCTGATCTACCTGCCCCAGGGCATCTTCGCCACCGCGCTGAGCACAGTCCTCCTCCCTTGGTTCTCTGAGCATGGCGCGCGCCGCGATCTCGAGGGCTTGCGCAAGTCGGTGGAACAATCCATCCGGTTGGTCTTATTCGGCATGACCCCCGCCGCAGTCGGACTTTTTGTGCTGGCGGACCCCATTATCCGCATGAGCTTTCAATGGGGCGAATTCGATGCCCTCTCCACGTGGCTCACCGGTCGAGCCTTGCGCGTGTACTGCGTTGGCTTGTTGTTCTTTGGGCTCGGGAAAGTTGTTGTTCCCGCATTTTATGGTATGCAAGACACACGGACACCGGTGAAGATCGGAGTGCTCGCTGTCCTCGCCAACGTCGTCATGAGCTGGGTTTTTCGGACTACTTGGCCGCTGTACATGCGGCACGCAGGGTTGGCATTCGCCGTGGTCGCCTCTGAAGCGCTCAACGTCCTCATCTTGTTGGCGATCCTCGAACGTCGGATTGGCTCGGTGGACTGGGGGTCCGTTGCTCGTAGTTTTTGGCGAATCTCCGTGGCTACGTTGGCCATGGCCGCAGTGGCGGGGACACTCGAACCGTCGGCCTACCGGGCAGCCTTCGCCCTCTGCGGGCGGGCCAAAATCGCCGAGGTGAGTGCGGTCTTGTCGGCGATTGCGGCCGGAGTTGTGGTATATCTGGCGGTAGCGAAAGCTTTGAAGCTTCCCGAGTTTTCAGATGCGGTCTCCGCCCTGCGCCGGCGGGCGTGCGCTCCCGTGGCGGAGGACTAACGCAGCCGATCGGTGGCAGACCTCGGGTCTAGCAGGCGAGTTGTGTATGCGAGTCTGTGTGGACATTCAGTCCGCTCTTAGCCCGTGTGCGGGGGTCGGGCGGTACACGCACCAACTAGTCCGCGCACTTGCACGGACATGTTCCGCGTCCGACGAACTGCTGGCCTTTTGTTTCGACGTCCGGCGGCGCTTGGATGAACACGACCTGCCGGGTGTGCACATCCGTGCGTGCCGTTGGGTGCCCGGCCGTGTGGTCCAGCACGCATGGAAACGGACTGGATGGCCCCCGTTTGACCTGCTCGCCGGGTCCGCGGACGTGTATCACTTTCCTAACTTCATCCGACCGCCCTTACGGCCTGGCGCGCGGTCCGTCGTGACCATACACGACCTGTCGTTCTTACGTTATCCCGAAACGACGGAAGAACGTAACTTGGCCTATTTGACGCGCCACATCGGGCCCACCGTGGCCACGGTGGACGCCATTCTGACCGACTCCCATTCGATTGCAGCGGAGGTCCGCGAACGGTGGCCGGATGCGGCGGACCGGGTCGTTGCAGTGCCTCTCGGCGTCCCGGAAGGCTTCCAACGGGCTCCCGCCCAAGCCGTGGAGGCCTTGCGACGCCGGCACGGTTTGCACCGGGATTACCTGCTCTCTGTCGGAACGATCGAACCTCGAAAGAATTATCCATTCTTGGTCGACGTGTTCGAACGGTTGGAAGACCTGGACGCAGACCTGGTGATCGCAGGACGGCTGGGGTGGAAGTGGCAGCCGATTTTCCATCGCATTGAGTCCTCGCGACGACGGGATCGCATTCGCCATTTGGTGTTGGGAAACGATACGGAGTTGGCTGCGTTGTATACCGGGGCGCGATTGTTTGTGTGGACGACCTTGTACGAAGGATTTGGGTTTCCTCCTCTCGAGGCCATGGCCTGCCACGTGCCCGTCATAGTTTCGGCAGGCGGCTCTTTGCCGGAGGTATGCGGGGAGGGGGCCACCGTCGTACATGGCTACGATGTGGAACAGTGGGCAGAGGCGATTCGTCGGATGTGGTGGGATGAATCCGCCCGCGCAGAATCCGTGCGGCGCGGGCGGCTGAATCTGAATCGGTTTTCTTGGGAGCGAACTGCGCGAATGACGTGGGACGTCTACCGGACCGTATACGTGGGGGGATGTCCGCGGGACGTCGAGAAGGACCCCAACTCATGACGACCCATCTTCGATGCGTGGTGCTGGATGCTCGGTGGATTTTTTCTGAACTCAGTGGGATCGGTCTCTACACGCGGCAGCTGATGCGGCACCTACCTGCCGCGGCGCCGGACGTGGAATTCGTGTTCGTGTTCGACCGTCCGGAGTTGCAACGTCGGGAGTGGGCCGAGTGGTCCGGGGGGCCGCCGAACAACGCACGGAGCGAGGTAGTTCCGTGGTCGCCCTATGATCCTCGCGGTCATCTATGGGCGGCGCGATGGGTCGGTCGTCTCCGTGCTCAGGTCTTCCACTCGCCCAACTACCTGCTTCCAGGTTGGCGAATCGGCTGGCCGCGATCAGTACGCGCCGTCGTGACGGTGCACGACTTGATTCCTTTGCGTTTTCCGCACTTTACCCCGCGCGCGCGCAAAACCCGTTGGAATGCGTTGTTCCGGCGGTTGATGACCGGGTCGGTGAGGCGGGCGGACGCAGTCATCGTTCCTAGCCGCTGCACAGCGGACGACGTGGGCGCGATCTTCGGTCCGGCCGTTGCTTCGCGTACGACAGTGATTCCCGAGGCCGCCGACCCCGCCCTGGTGGCCGCGAATATCTCCGCATCGCGCGCTGGCCGACCAACCGTGCTATTTGTCGGTCGCCGCGACCCGTACAAAAATTTGCTCACCTTACTTGATGCGGTGGCACGTCTCCGGACCCGGCTCCCGAATATTCGTTTGGTGGTGGTGGGAGCACCCGATCCTCGGTATCCAGACGCAGAGCAGCGGGCTGAGGCCTTGGGGTTGCGCGGTGTGGTTGAATGGCGTGGCTATGTGCCGGCGGAGCAAATGTGCGAAGTGTACCGCGAGGCATGGGTACTCGCCATGCCGTCGCGCTACGAGGGGTTTGGGCTGCCAGTCTTGGAAGCGATGGCATGTGGGGTGCCCGTGGTCTGCGCTCGCGCGGGGTCGCTGCCCGAGGTCGTTTGTAGGGCCGCGTTGCTCGTCGAACCGGACGATGTCGCCGGGTGGGCGGACGCGTTGGGTCGTGTGCTAACGGATCCCGCGCTGGCCGAGGACTTGGCCCAACGGGGTCGTCGGCGGGCCTTGGAGTTTTCCTGGGATCGCACCGCGCGCGAAACGTTGGAAGTTTACCGGCATGTACTCGTTTGACGAGCGTCGCCCCCTCGGCCAGACTCACCTAGCTCATGACGATGCGTCTAGAAGATGCGCGAGTAGTTAGTCAAGAGCCGGTGCCAGGTGGGTATTATCGGCTGCGTTTGTATGCCCCGACTGTCTCCCCACAGGTGAGGCCGGGGCAGTTTGTACACGTGCGGTTGCCGGCGCCGGCCGATGCCTTGCTGCGCCGTCCGTTCAGTGTGTACCGAACCGAAGGACCGGATCTCGAGATCCTTTACAAACCTGTGGGCCGAGGCACGCGAGCGATGACTGAGTTGTGTCCGGGGGTGCGTCTAAACCTGCTGGGCCCGCTCGGTAATGGTTTTCCGAGGCCTTCGGTGGATCACATCCCGCTGTTGGTGGCTGGCGGGTATGGTATGGCCGCGTTGTACTTACTTGCGAGAGAATCGCCTGTGCGGGGTGCAGTTCTGGTGGGTGGAGCAACATCGCATGATATCTTGTGTGTTCCAGAGTTCGAACGGATGGGCTGGGAGGTGCGCATCGCCACAGAAGACGGATCTCTCGGCCACCGGGGACTCGTGACGGATCTTCTAGACGCCTGGGGCGCAGCCCCGCAGAATTCCAAACCTCCAGAACTGTTTGCCTGCGGTCCTCATGGAATGCTCCAAGCGGTCGCAGAGCGAGCGATTCGGAACGATTGGACCGCATGGCTGTCTATGGACCGTGCCATGTGTTGCGGTGTTGGTGCGTGCTTGACGTGCGTACAGAAGATTCGCGATCCGGCATCTCCAGATGGGTGGGCCTGGGTGCGCATCTGCCGAGAAGGGCCTGTGCTAGAAGCACGCCAAGTGGTTTGGGAGTAAGCGAATTCATGATGGGGGTACGGTGGGCGGACGTGTGGCGGCGGCTTCAACTGCGTAGGCAGGGAGTTCGCCGAATGGCTAACCCACCACACGTGGAGTTTTCGGAGAACGACAGAACTTCGTGGGCATTTTGTCCGAGCCATCTGAGCCGAGATAGCGTGGTGTACTCCGGAGGAATCGGCCGCCATATACGGTTCGAATTGTGGTTGATTTCTCGGTTTGGTTGCGACGTCCATGCCTTGGATCCCACGCCGGTGGCGCTGGAGTGGATCGCGACCCAACGGCGACCGGAGCAGTTTCGTGTGCACCCCGTCGGGATTTCGGACCACGATGGTGTGCAACGGTTTTATTTGCCTCGCTCGCCGAGCTCGGCGGATTTCACATCCCTGCCCCGAGATCGCAAAGCGCGAAAGTTTATCGAAGCTCCAGTTCGTCGGGTCTCAACGCTGTTGACCGAACTGGGACATTCCCGGCTCGACCTATTGAAAATGGATATCGAAGGGGGCGAGTATGGCGTGATTCGAGATTTGCGGGACTCCCGGGTATGGCCAAGTCAACTATTGGTCGAGTTTCACCACAACTTTCCTTCGGTTCCGTTCAGACGCACATATGAAGCGATTGTGGCGTTACGCGAAGCGGGCTACGAAATTGCCCACATTTCTCCTCGAGGCCTGGAATTTCTTTTTGTGAGGCGACCGTGAGGTGGTAGCGATGGAACCGGATCTGACCGTTCAAATTGGGCCACTCAGATTACGACATCCGGTCATGGTAGCTTCGGGTACCTTTGGGTATGGGCCGGAATACGCGGAGCTGGTGGACTTGGCTGAGCTCGGGGCGATCGTCGTGAAAGGAATTTGTCTCGAACCGACCAAAGGCAATCCCGTTCCGCGTACAGTGGAGACTCCCAGTGGCTTGATCAACGCCATCGGACTACCTGGCCCGGGCGTGGACGAATTCGTCCGCCGGTACCTGCCATTTCTGCGACAATTTCCGACCCCGGTCATCGTCAACATCTGGGGCCACACGGTGGAAGAGTACGGCGAAGTCGCGCGGCGCCTCGCGGCTGAGGAGGGTGTGTCCGCGTTGGAAATCAATGTCTCCTGTCCCAACATCAAAGAGGGAAGCCGGGCCTTTGGCGTTCATTTAGATTCGTTCCGGCGCGTGGTGGACACCGTACGCGCCGCGACAGATCTCCCGATCATTCCTAAGCTGGCGCCCAACGTTCCCGACGTGAGTGTGTTTGCTCGTGCGGCCGAGGAAGCCGGAGCCGATGCGGTCTCGTTGATCAACTCAATCCCAGCGATGGCGGTGGACGTGGAGACCCGGCGGCCGAAGTTGGCCAACGTCACTGGAGGGTTGACTGGACCCGCCATCCATCCCATCGCGGTCAAGCTCGTGTGGGATGCGGCCCGGGCCGTTCGAATCCCGGTCATCGCGATGGGCGGTATCATGACGGCGGACGATGCGTTGGAATTCCTGATCGTGGGCGCGACGGCGGTCGCGGTCGGGACGGCCAATTTTGTTGACCCCCGCACGGCCCTTCTGGTGCGCGACGGTATTCGCGGGTACCTGCGACGACACGGTTTGGCCTCCGTGAGGGACTTGATTGGTACCGTGCAGGCGGACACGCCATCATGCGGCGAGCCTGGATATACCTACTGATTGCCGCGACGGTGCTGGGATCGGTCGCGTGGATCAACCATGTCCCGTACCGGCCGGACATGCTGGGGCGCGCGGTGCCGGCGGATGCAGTGTGGGTGAGTCGGCACCAATGTGTGGCGGAGCGGTGGTCCGATTTGACGGGCAGCTGGCTTACCCCCCTCGCGGCACAGATGATCGGGATGCCGTGGCTTCGCGTTCGCGCGTGGTTGGAGTCTCGAACCACCCGCGCGTGGATCCAGCAGTTCGGCGAGCGAGAGGTTTGGCTGTGTATTTTTCCCGACGAGCACAATGGCATGGCGCTAGGTGCGTGCGCATGGATCGGCGGGCGTTCATGGCGGTGGCGGTGGGCTCTCGCACGAAGCCGGCGGGACGGCATCCACGCCGTGGGCAATCATCGGGGTCGAACGATATGGGTCTGGACGCCGCCCGACCATGACCGCGATCTTCGTGGGAGCCTCGCGCTCGCTGTCGAAGAGGGTGTGCTTCTGGCGTGCTGGTCGGACGACCCATCGGCCATCGTGAAGCTCTTGGATGCGTACGACGGATTGACTCCGCGGCATGTCGAAGCGCGACGATTAGTCCAAAACGCGGCATCCGACGTCGCAGTGGTGCACCTGCCTTGGGCAAACCAAGCCACCGGCATCCAAGCCGAATGGGAATCCGCCCGAGGGCGGGTTCGCGGCAGACTTCTGCTTCGCTCCGCGCGACTCCCCGACGGGAAGTTTGCCGGGCTCCCGTCGGAACTCCCGAATGGCGTGCGTTGGATCCTCGCGCGCGCAGTCGCGTATGCGTGGGTGGCCCCGGAGTGGGTCTTGTCTGAAGTTCCCTTGCCATGGCGGCAACGACTGGGGGAAGTCCTCGAACGCGTTCACGCCGTGTCCGAACCCCCTTGGCTCATTGCCCTCCACGATGCTCCGCTGGACGGCCGACTCCGAGGTCTACGGGTACCCGGCTTGACGGTGTCCATGCGCCTCCGGGGCGGCGTGAACTGGTCAAACGAAGTGGCGTCGTTGCTGGACCGCATCAACTCGCGCGAGCCATGGGGTTGCGTAGGCGCGCCGCTCCCGGGGGTGCCCGGTGTCGTGGCGTTGGAGTTTACGAGACAAGGACTCTGGCGGGGGGCGCCGTTGTCCGAATGCATCGCGTGGGCCGAGGATGGGGGCTGGGTCACCCTGGTCAACTCCGCCCAAGTTCTTCAAATGCTCAAGTTTGCGGGTCCAGCGCCGGCCGTTGCGGAGCCGGGGACTCCATCGGCCCCGATTCATGCGCGGTTCGTGATCCATGTTCCCCGCGCAGTTGAGGCCGTACGGTTGGCGCTGGACGTGGTGGGTTTGCTGCGCTTGATCGCGGACCCTGTCGGCTCCGCGGAGGTTCGATTTCAATACGAGCGATGGCGCGAGATGTTGACACCGTGGACGGTCATGTCGGGGCTCCGCGGCGATCTCGTTCGAGTCGACGAGGGTGTTCTGGTATACTTCGAGGCCTTTGCGGACTCCGCGGAATTCCCTGCGGCATGCCTCGAAAAGTAAACAGGCGGGCGTATGACCGAACTGATGTTGGATAAAAAACCGTACTTGGCGGCACTGGACTCGGATGGGTCGGTGTTCCCGAACATGCCGCTCAAGTACGAGGCGATGCGCGACTCGCTGATCGAAAACTTCGGCTGGCAGCAGATTGCCCCCACCGTCGAAGAGGTGGTGAGGTTTTTCAACCTGCAAAGTCGTTGGCGAGGATCGCACCGGCTGTTGGCACTGCTGCAGATCGTGGACGCGCTCCGTGCGCATCCGGACGTGCAGCGTGAGCGCGTGACCATTCCAAGACTCGAAGCCCTGCGGCAGTATGTCGCCGAAGGTCGTCCGCTCTCCCACGCGGGGTTGGAGGTCGCGCTGGCGGAACGGAACGACCCCGAGTTGCGGCGGGTGCTGGAGTGGTCCAAAGACTTGAGTGAGCGATTGGCCCGTTTGCCGCCAGTTCGACCGGTTCCCGAAGTGTTAACCGCGTTGAGTCGCCTTGCGACCGAGGCCGTTTGGGTGGTCGTCTCGCAGGCTCCGGAAGAACAGCTTCGCCGTGAGTGGAGCTCCGCCGGCCTCGCGGGGTTTGTGGACCGGATTCAAGGGGCCGAGTTTGGGCCGAAGGATGGCCAAATTCGCCACGCAATCGCGGAGTGGGGCATCACGCCAGATAAGACCCTTGTGATTGGAGATTCTGTGGGGGATCTGGAAGCTGCACGGGTGGTGGGCGCGGCGTTCTACCCAATCTTGCCCGACCGAGAGGCGGAGTCGTGGCGACTGTTGTTGACGGAAGTTTGGCCAGCCTTTCGCGAGGGCCGTTATCGCGGCGCAATGGAAGAAGAAATGGCGCAGCAGCTGCTCGCCGCACTTCCAGAAACCCCACCGTGGGCAGAACAATCCGCTGGAAACCCATCCTCGCGCTAACCATCGACCAATCGTACCACATCGGGCTGGGCCGCGGGCAGGACGAACCATTCAACATGTAACGTGGGCGGACCGGTGACGGGCTTTCTCACTTGCCTAAGCGATGCGGTGGAGTGTGCCCGCGGGTAGGCGGATGCGTGCCCTCCACACCGACGAATGCATGCGCAAGTTCATCTATAAGGGTTCAGTCCACGTGGAGGATCCAAATCGGCGGATGCCGACGCTCACCAGTGACGTACACCGTGCGTCTGTCCCGTGACCATGCGATGGCTTCACGACCGCGAAGCGCCTCGGGACCTTTAGCGTCACGGACAGGCAGGGCGCAACGACTCCAAGTCGCATGGTTCAAGGTTGCCCAGTGGCCATCTCGCGGAAGCTCGACGATCCAGGCATCGGAGTAGGTGAGGATGACAAGACGCCGGCCGGTGGGGTCAACGTCCATGGCCGTGGGCATCACCTCCAACGCACGGGGCAGCGACCAGACCGGATCTGGGCATTGTGCCCAGGGCCCGGCGGTCAAGGTGACACAACGCCGCGCAACAAGGTTGGTCACAGTCGGCCCCTCCCGGGGTGGTACCAACGGTACGACATACAGCGCCGGAGGCCGATCACGCTTCGAGAGCAAGAGAAGCTCCGACGTTGAAGAACTCACGGCGACTGCCTCGCAGTCGCAAGGCCCATGTTCATAGCGGATGTGTAAGGTCATTTGGACACGTGCAAGGCCACCCGTGTGGGCCACTTCCGGTTCTGGAATCATGTAGACGGTGACATGACTTCGCACGCCAACATTATCTCCGACATCTCCGACCACGAGCATCGGCCCATCGGAGCTTTCCCACAGTGCGAGATCCTCCCAATCCTCGTTGACCGCGTTGGTTACCGTCCACGTGCCCAGATGCGCGCCATTCGTGGCGATGGCATAGAGCTCGGGGCGGTTCCCGCTATCATTGACCACCCACAGGAGGTCGCCGCGCCGACCTGATCGCGCCAGGCCGGACGCCTCCCGGAGGCCGTCGGCCTCCACAAAACCTGCAACTCCGACGTACTTGGCCGCCGGCTCCGCGCTCCAGGAGCAGGTAAGAATCTGGGTGAGCAGGCCAACGGCCCAACACCACCTGGGGAGAACCGCGTGCATACATAGTGACCACCTTGGTTGGACCATGTGGGAAAGCTACTGCGTGCATGCCGCTAGATCAACGCGCACCCAGCACCGCACCGCAGGTGACGGCGCTTTCCAAGAGTTGGAAGCCGAGAGCGTCCGAGCGTCCAAACTTTGGAAGCTCGTGCGCCTTGGAAGCTCGTGCGCGATGGTAACCTGGCGTGCGGAGGGAGTGGGCATGAGTGCGGAGGGTTTTGGAGAAAGAAAACCGACACCGGCGCGGTGCGGCGCGGACGCAAGATACGGCCCTGCCGATCGCCCATCGCGACTGTCGGGCCGGACGCGACCGTGGCAGATCGCTCCGAAAACTAGACAGTTTGAGGCGGCGATTCCGAGACCTGCTTAGCGGATTGGGTTGATTTGGCCGCGTTGCGGAGATGGGTGCGGGGGGTTTGTGACGGTGGCGGGGTCATGCGAGGCGAACCACTCGCGGATGGCCGCCAGGACTTCGGTCGCGTGGGTTCGGTCCACGTCATGGGCGGCGTCTGGAATCACGATGCGCCGGTATAGCACATTGTGGTACGCGAGTATTTGGGCCAATGCCTCGGATTGCTCGGGCCGCACGGTGGTGTCTCGCGCGCCGTGGATGATAAGGAACGGCACGCGAATACGGCTGGCGGTTTCGGGATCTGGAGCGGGGAATCCCGCACGGGGCGCAATACCGCTGCCGGTGATGGCCGCCGCTGCCAGTGGTTCGTGGGCCGCTAATGCGATGGTGACAAACCCTCCCATGCTGTGGCCATAGGCGAACATGCGCGATGCAGCGACCTCGGGCATCCGCCGCAGCAAGGCAACGCAGGTGCGAGCTCTGCGGAGGTTTTCCGTACTTGCGCCGAACCCATCTGCAGTGGGACCGCCGGGACGGCGGTGGCCTGCCACCTCGGTCGCGGAGTGGGTGTAGTCGGGCGCGATCGCGACCATCCCCCATCGCGCAAACTCTCGAGCTTTGGCCAGACCGAAGCTAGAAGCGCTACCGCCAAGCCCATGACTGACGATCACGGCGGGGAACGGGCCCTGGCCAGGAGGTTGGACCAAAATTCCTCGCACGATTTTTCCGGCCTCTTGGTAGGTCCAATGTTCTCCGTCGAGCTGGAATTCGCCTCGAAGCTGCGGCAACTCAGACTTCGTTGAAAGGACGGCAGACTCCGCCATGACGCCCACCGCCTTCATCAAGACGACCGGTGCTAGGCACCGGGGGACCAGCTGGTTCACGGAGGCACTCATGCACATTTAACGCGGGCACGAATGTCTTCATTGTATTTCCGGAGCGCGAGCGAACTGTCCCTGGCCCTAAGGCCCGTCGCGCCACTACAACACTATACTTTACCTTGATCTGGGTTGTCTGCGAGGCAGGATCTTTCGTGCTTAGAATTCCGAGCCAAAGGTCCAGTGAGGCTCTCGTCCCCCGTCCGCTGTTTCGTCGCATCGGGATCGGCGGAACGTGGTGCGGACAGCACAACAACAGAACGAAGCAACCGAACCGACTTGGTGTGGCGACAGGCTGTTTGCCCATGCCGTGACGTCGGCATGACTACGCCGCTGAAAGCTTCAACACACCCTGACTTCACCGGCCCGAGTTGTAATTCGGCCGAGCGGCGTGGCAGCCAACGGTGCTGCGCTGCGCTCGCTTGGCACGGCCACGCCGCTTTCTCGCAGTGGCCTCTGCGCGCGTGAACGTCAGCACCGCAAGCGGCGACGCAATAGAAGAACGACCGACCCGAGCAATACGGTGCCCACGGTGGTCGGCTCTGGCACCACAGTCAGAGTGATATCACTGGAGTTGTAGTTGATCTTGAACTCCGTTCCGCCGACTGTGAACGTACTGTTGTTCGGCAAGCCGTTGAACGTTCCCGAGAGACTCGAGAACCCGGCGACGATCGTAAAGGTGTCGCCGAGACTCGGCCCGAATCCGAGGAGGACGTTCAACGTGGGACTGTTCAGCGTGAGAGCGGTACCGCCGAGGAACAGTTGGTCGTAGTCCGAACCTGCCGTCAACCCGTTCAGCTCGACTTCAAACGCGGACCCGTTGTTCAGCGTCACTGACCCATAGGCAGCCAGGATGCCTGTACTGGAGCCCGGCGCGAGTTTTCCACCCGAGTTGACCACGACTCCTGCGACGCTGCCGTTACCTCCTAACGTACCACCGTCCACCGTGATCAGCCCAGCCCCGGAGTACGCACCGTTGACCAGGAGTGTACCGTTGGACACCGTCGTGCCGCCGGTGTAGGTGTTGTTGGCGTTCAGCACGGTGGTGCCTGTGCCGGCTTGAATCAACTCGCCGGAACCCGAGATGAGATTGTTAACCACGTACGTATCGCTCCGATCGAACACCAGCCGGCCATGGTTCACCACGTTGCCCGAGGTCAAGTTGCCAACGGTGCCGCCCTCTCCAATGCGGAGAATACCCGATGCGATCGTCAGGGTTCCTCCGGCTTGGTTCGTTGCCGCGATCGTCCACATGCCCGAGCCCTGCTTGGTGATCGGCAAGTTGACCGTCGCGCCGTTTGAAATGACACCCCGCAGCACGCCGACCCCTGCGCCGTCCAAAAAGAGGACGCGATCGGTGGCGCTCGCGTACACGGTGCCGTGAACGATCAGCCCGGCGCCCGCATCCGCGGCCAAGTAGGTGCTGCCGGCGCCACCAGTCATTTCCACGTTGCCGGCCCACACGTTGGTACCACTGAGGCTCCGAATCGCACCGGGGCCCAGCGGAATGGCGTTGGTCCAATCCCCTGCGCCTGGAATCTGGACCGACGACGAAATGTTCGTAAAGCCGCCGCCGCTGGTGTACGCGGTTTTTCCGGTGATACCAACATTACCGGTCAGCCACAGCGCGCGAGATCCGTGCGGACCTCCTTGATAGTTGACGTACACCGCCCCCGCGTTGTGAGCACCCAACGCGTAGCTCGTCGTCGCCAGAACTGCCCCCGTTCGAACCTCCCAGGTACCAGTGAAATCAGGGCTGTCCATAGTCAACCGCAACAAACCGTCCGCTCCGTAGTATCGGTTGACACCGGTTCCGACGAACACGTTGGTCGACGACACCAAGCCCGGGGCGAGAATTTCGAACGCCGCATAGTTGGTGACAGGGGCCACCAGCGGCACTCGAATCCATTCCACGAGCTCCGGATGGCCCACACGCAAGACTCCTCCCGTTACCAAAATTCCGCCGGTGAGTAAATTGGTTCCCATTAGCGATAGTGTTCCCCCCATGCCTTTGACCAGGACGATCGGACCACGCCAGAGGTTCGTGACTGTCGTATTCACTGTCTGATTCACCGTCAGAACCGCGGGCCACAGGCTGGTGATGGCGCACACAGAGCCATTCTGGTACCCGCTGCCGGGATGCTGCAGTTGGCCTACGCTGAGATTGTACCCGTTCATGTCAAGCGTGCCTTTGAATCCGGTGGACCCCGCGCCGAGTCGGAGGACGTTCAAATTGGTGAACGCGTTGTGGACCTGCAACACCATCGTATTGTTGTGCGCGATTTCAATGGTCGCAGCGCTGTTGCTTCCGACCGCTATGATGGTGCGACCACCGCTGTGGGAACTGAGCTGATTGCCGAAGATTAGAATGGGATTGTTGGTGATTATGATCAAGCTACTAGCCTGCAGGGCCAAGCCCACGTTGCCAGTCACGCCACCTGCGACCACTAGCGCCGCTCCGCCCCCCGTCGCGCCGAGTCGACTTCCACCCGTTCCGAGCGTGACCATCGCGCGCAACGTATTGGTCCCCTCTAGGCTATCAATAGCTCCGGACCATTGCGTGTTGCCATTGCCCAAGATCAGAAATGGCTCGTCGAGCGCGACGCTACCGCGCAGCTTGACGCCGGCACCATTGCTAATGACCGTGGGGCTCTCAGGACTTCCGAACGCCCACGCATTGCTGATGATCACACGAGCGGTGTTTCCGATGTAGGTCGTGCCACGATACCCATTGCTGACGCACAGCCAGATCTCGCCCACCGCGTTCGATGTCGAGCCCAGGATGGTCAGCGATGCGTTGGGGTCGTCCCCGTCGAATCGCGACAGAAAGACCACTTTGTGCGCATTGCTGATCGGCCACGGGCTGGCCTCGATCCAAGACAGGTTCGTGAACACTCCACTTTGGAACGTCCACTCGCGCGGCGAAGGCGGTGGGGTAACATTATTAGTCCAAAACACAAGTTTACTGACCTCGACTGGCGTCGTCGGCAATGTCACTGTGATATTTGCTGGAACGGTAT
>CAACVY010000058.1 GCA_900661335.1 uncultured bacterium
TGGACTTCCCGGCGGAAGGAAAACGGACGCGGCGGTCCAAGCCAAGGCTCAATCGGTGAAGGGGGCCGCAAAAACGCTTTGCGATGTGTGGTGGATCCCACCTCGGCATTTCGTTCGTGGCAGCCCACGCAGGACAACCGCTCGCCCGGCATGGCCGTAAACCATGACCGCATGACCTGCACCGCCCGGCCTTCCGCATCCAGCGGTTGGAGCGCGATGGGGGTGTTGGCGGGCACCATAAAGTGCGCCGAGCCATCCTCCTCAACGGGCACCGTGCCGAGAATTCGCCGCGCGTCCCAAGGGCCATCAATTCCAATGTCAATGTGCCCACCTGTCCCAGGCAGCGCATAGTGATAGGCAAACAGTCTCAGAGCTCGCACTGTGCCCCGTGGAACGCCCCGCATTGCGTCGCCGGCATACACGTCGGCCAACAGTACGGTGGCGTCACGCCGACTCGGATCCACCTGACTGGGAATGACAGGCGGACGCGAACGAGGTTGGAACAGCACGGGTTCCAACCACGCCCAGCCTGGGTCCTCTCGGATACGTACCATGTTGTCGTACACGTCCACTAAGTACAGCCCCCACCGGTGCGACGGGGACGGCTTGGCCGACACCAAGAAAAACTTGCCGGCCACCGCCGGAACGGTCTCGTCACCCAGCGGGTATGGATGCAAGAACTTCGGCCATGAATTGTTGACCAATTGGTCGGCGATCACCGGCTCCACCCTTCGACCATGGCCCGGAATCCGTTGAATCACGCCGTCCGCATCGCGGTCTCCTCGCCGAATGTCGAACAAAATCATCTCGCCCATCCGGGCCACGCCGTGGTGACCCGAGATGACGGCGATGATCCACCCGGGACGCCCTGGGACCGGTCGCGCGTAGAAGATGGAGTTCGGCCACCACGAATTACTCCCGTACACCGCGCGCTGCCCTGTGCCGTCGGGGTTCATCGTAAAAAGCAGACGGGTGAAGTAATGCGGTGTGTCTGTATACTCCCAACGGCTATAGAGCACGCGCCCGTCGGGCAACACGGTGGGGCACCAGTTGTGTTCCTGGTCGAAGCACAACTGACGTGCGGCCGATCCATCCGTTCGACACCGAAATAGATTGGCGACTCGTGTACCGCCCCCGACGCATGGCACGCCCGCGATACAGGCTGTAGAGGCAAACACGATGTCGCCGTCGGGCAAGTAGACAGGATCGTAATTGTCCACTTGGTCCGGAAACCCCGTGGTGACCATTCGCAGAGAGCGGGTCGCAAGGTGATACTCCCAGACCTGCCAAGAGCCTCTTACAGGATCTGGCATCGAAAACAACAACCGGTCGGCCTCGTAATTGAGCTCGAGGTCGGCCACCACTACCGCTGTGGTTGGCGCGAAGACAACCTCCGGGTCGCTTGAGAAATCCGGTGGGACCAGGCGCACGATCGCGTTGATGGATCCCTTGCGTCGTAGTGCACAGTTGCCTTGCCAATTCTGCGGCAGTCCCATCGCAGGCCCATCCAGCTCGTGCTCAGGAGTTACCTGGCGACGGATCGCCAGGATCGGCTTGGCTTGAAGAAGTGGACTCGATAGCAATGCGCGACGTTGCAGGTTCGAGAATGCCGTGGCCACTTCAAAGGTGGGTCCGCTTGCCCTTAGCTTGCGCTCGAGTTCATCTAGTTCGGCAAGGCAGCGAGGCCCCTCGGCATACGCGGGACCATAGGCCGCTTGCAGATCTCGAATGGCACATCGGAGCCCTTCGATGTTCAGCGTGTCCGCCGCGAGGGCTGGTTTTCCAATCGCTAGCCCAAGGCGGATCCAACATCCGAGCACCGCGAACATCGAAGACCAACGCCTCACCGCGAAGCGCCACCCGCAGTCTCGAAAGACTTGCTGTGGCACCAGCGTCGAACGAAGAAAAACTTTCAGCGAACCCCACTCAAGTAACCTGAACATCCGGCGCGGCAAACTGCAACGAAAATTCATTCACAACTCCTTGGGTCAGTGGACGGGCCATGTATACCGGAAACGGGTTGCCACATCAAGAAGCAGCTGCTCCCGGCAGATTTGCCGGCGAACCTCCATCTACACTCGAAAACTCAGCGGGAGCCCGTCACGCTCACTCCAGAACGGAGCTGACAGGGAACGCATGTCAGCTGGGCTTTCGCATACGAAACATCTGTCTCCAAGGCGGTGCGACGTGCGTATCGCGAGGATTTTACAACACACCGCGATCGCGTGCAGTTCCGCAAGGGGATGGATCACTCAGATCGTCCCGGCGACTTATGTGGCGGTTCGGTACACCACGCTAACCAGACGGTCTGCCCGGCGCGTTCGAGCGCTTGGACGTGATTGCGCGTTCTCAAAGTTGCGCGCCACCACTGGCCGAACGACCGCGGGGGCAACGTGCCCACCCTCCGAACTCTTCTTCCGGCTTGCTTCCACACCTCAATGGAATCGCCGATTACCAGCACTGCGGATTCTGCTGCCAATTGTCCTGGCAGAGTCTCCGGGGGGCGTTCGCGAATCCATGGCTGGCCATCCAGCAACAACCGGAGTTGGCCGGCCAAGCGCGCCGCATGGCCGACGAGCACTACGTCGCGCAAATTCCCGCACTGTTGCTTAAGAACCTGCGCGATTGCGGGCGCCGGGGAAGGCGACTGTACTGGCACCCACACTAGCGATAGCCACACCGACCACAACATCGGCATCGCGCTGAACCGTGCCACGGCGAGTGGCAGCCGCCACGATGCACAACGAGCTCCAAGAACCGCCAAGCCACACGCCATTCCCAAGGTGGAACACACTATGGGCACTTCCAACCTGCTTGCCACTCCCGCCACGCCGACTAACGCGGTGGCCGCCGTGAATGCCAACGCACGGCTCCATCGATCCCATCGCTCCCAGAGTCCAGGGACTTCATCGGACAGGCGCGTCAAACGATTTCCGAGCCACACGGCGAAGCCAGGATACACTGGGAACACGTATCTTAGCCGGACGAAATTGGACATGCACAAAACTGTTACGACACCGAGCGTCCACGATAAGAGCCAATGGGCCTCGGGCTGCTCTCTCGGAGCGGCGGAAGACCCCCGTCCCCTAAGCCCGAGCGCGATCCCTGTCAGCACGCTCCATGGCAGGAAATCGCGGAGAAGAGTGCCCACATACACGACGGGTCGGATCCAACCCGTGGGCCCCTCACTTTCGGGGGCTTGCCAACGGAGAGCGACTTGATCATGCCAAGCCGAGGAGGCGACCATGATGCCATCAAAAACCACCATGATCCAATACCCGCTGGCGCCCACGACCAACGCGGCAAGTGCCCACCGCCAAGACCACCAACGATGCCACGATACGCGACGGGTTCCAAAGCGACTCCACGCCAACGCATGGAGTACCGGGGCGAAGCCCCATAACCCCTTGGTGGCCATGGCCAAAGCCGAGCTACCCCAGGCGGCCATCGCGGCACCACGGGTTCGCTCTTCTCGAAGCGCCAATCGAACGAATCCCCATACCGCCAAGGTCAGCCAAAGCGTCAACATCATGTCCGGCGTGGATCGAGTGGCGAGATGGTGAAACTCAGGATTTGTCGCCAATAACACCACGGCCCACGCCGCCCCGCGCGGGTCTCGGCAACAGGTGTTCGCCAGACGCCAAGTGACCCCCAACAAGGCCATTGCCGCCAGCCAGGAAGGCAATCGGGAGGCCCAGAGGGACGCCCCGAAGACCGACTGCGAGACCGCCACGGCCCAATAAAAGAGCAACGGCTTTACGTACCGCGGCCGCCCGTCCGAATCCTTCGGAATCCACCAATCGCCACTGTGGCGCATCTGGATCGCGGCGTCGGTGTAGAACCGCTCGTCTCCTCGATAGATCGCCGCCTGCGGCAACGCCGCCGCACTCCCCACGGCGGCCACGAGCACGAAGACCCACATGAGCCTGTACCACGACCGTAGGTCCTGGCGCTGGACCATCGACTCGTCCGCGTGCACAGTCGAACAGGAGGCAACGACGGCGCCATTCATGAGCCCACATAATGGCGCGGGATCGTGGCTCGGATACAGGTGAGAATCTCGTATGGGATCGTACGACACAACGTGGCCAACTCATCCGCCCAAATTTCTTGATTTCCCTGCCGGCCGATCAACACCACTTCGTCACCCGGCCGCACCGTTCCATACGGCCCGACGTCCGCCGCAACCCAGTTCATACTCACGCGCCCCACGACGCGGCACCGTCGGCCATTAATCAGCACATGGCCTCGGTTGCTGAGTGCCCGAAGGTACCCGTCGGCGTACCCCGTTGCAACGATAGCCACATGAGTGGGCGCAGGCGTGACGTACGTGCCGTAATAGCCGATCGGCTGGCCAGCGGGAACGCGGCGAACCTGGGCCACTCGGGACTTCCATTCTAGGATGGGCCGCGTGATCACGCGACCGGCCGGATCTGATGCGCCGTACCCATAGGCCGCCAGCCCTGGACGAACCGCATCGAGGTCCCACTCCGGGTGAAGCAACATGGCCCGGCTACTCGACGCATGGCGCATCAACCGCTCCCCGTACATGCTCTCGGCCGCGCGCACCACCCCCATAAAGCGTTCATACTGCACGCTGGCTGGGTCGCCCGGACCCGCCTCGACCCGAGCAAAATGGGTGCATACACCGGTCCAGCGCAGGCCGGGTTCTTGCTGGAGTGCACGCAAAGACTCGGCGGCCTCCGCCCAATGGAACCCCAAGCGACCCATGCCGGTATCCACCTTCAAATGAACGGACAATGTACGTCGGCGTCGCCGAGCCTCCGCTGCCAACGCGCGTCCATGTTCGAGGTCTACGACCACTGGCGTGGCGCGGTACTGCAAGACCCAGGGCACCTCCGCCGGTTGGATCGGCCCAAGGACCAAAATGTCGGCCTGTGGCGCCGCGTCCCGGACCGCCGGCACCTCTGCGGCATGCGCGACCGCAAACCAACGCACCCCGGCACGGGCGGCCGCTCGGGCGATGCCCGCCACGCCATGCCCATATGCGTTGGCCTTGACGACCAAAATGAGCTGAACCGATCGGTGCAGTACCCGCCGGAGCGAGCGCAGGTTCTCACGAAAGACCCCCAGGTGGACTTCCACCCATGTGGGTTCGCTGGGACGGGCCGCCATGGGAGTCACCGTCGAGGGACTCGGCCAGAGCCGTTACAGGATTTACAGAGCGTGGCGCCAAAGCCATTGCAGCTAGGGCATGGGGCGCCTCGGTACTGCCCGGTTCCGTTGCACCGCGGGCACACGATAATCCCGTCGCCCTGGCACTTTGTGCACACTGGCGCTTCGCCTGTGCCCCGGCACGTCGTGCAGACCGTCTCCCCTTCGCCCTTACAATCCTCACAGCGGACAAACCCTTTACCTTCGCAAGTAGGGCACGTGCGCTTCCCGGCTCCATTGCACGTCTCACAACGAAGTTGCGTGGTGGAACTGTACCCGTACGTCGAGCTTCCACGCCGTCGCCCGGACGACTTACCCGTACCTCCACAGTCCGGGCAGATTTCCATCCCGCCGGTACAGTTTTGATTCGGACAAGGCAAGATCCCCGCCCCATTGCAAGTCTTGCACGACCGTGTGCCGAACCCCATGCATGCCGCGCAGGGAACTCCGGCGGCACGACGCATCGCCGCCTGTTCTTTCGGCGAAAGGGTTTCCCAAACTCCAGGGGGCAACCAGAGGCCTCGGACGTTTTCCAAACCACGCCGTTCCTGTTCTGCCGCATATGATTGCAATGCCCGCGCTTCTTGAATGGAAAGTTCGTCGTCCGGCACTCGACTCGGCACTCGGCCTACCCCTTTGCAGTAGGGGCAGGTGCCCCCCACGACCGTTTGTTCGATCACCTCACCTTTTAGCGTTAACGCCTTCATTTTCGACGTCCCGGTGCCCTTGCACACCGGGCACGGCTGCGTGCCGTGAACGAGCTGATGTCGGGCATGTCGGATCAGCTGCGCCACGGTCACCCGTTGAGTGGCGGTGGCTCCTCCCTCCAGCGCCAGCCATGCCATGACGTTTTGCCCGTACAAAATCACCCCCCACCAAGCTTCCGCCTCGCGGGCACGCTGAAGAGCCCCGAGTTGCTCTTTCAGCGCGGACGGAGGGATCCGCTCCTTCTTCGAGTCCGTGTCCGCAGGGGGCGGATTCGTGACCACGGCCGGCACCGCTTGGGTCACCGCCGTCTCGACCGGCGGCAACAGCGCGTTGCAATGCCTACACCGCTCCTCGTCCCCCAAAGCTTCCCGGCCACACGCCGGGCAGATCCGCAGAGCCGCCCAAGTGAGGGTTGCAAACACAGCGAACAGGCAGACCGCCAGCAACTCGTATCGCGGTTTCACAATCACCTCCAGACAATAGTATAGTGTCCTCGTCCGTTATGTACAACGGAGCACGGAGTATGGAATGCGACGCATACGCTCCATGGCGATCGCCGGGCAAACGCTGGTGGAATTCGTCTCCATGGTGGCGATGACGTTGCTGACCATCATCGTGCTCGCGCTGTTGCTCTACACGTTCAAAGAGTACGGCGCCCGGGTCATGGAGTTGGTAGGCTCCGAATACCCGTGAGGTTGTAAAGCTAGGGAATCGGTTGTAGAGTAAACATGGAACCCAGGGTTCCCTAATGGAGGAACAGGCCATGACAGGTCGAGTGAGACAGCGGCGGGGGCAAGCCCTCACCGAGTACATTATCATCGTGGTCATCGTCGCGCTTGCAGCGATCGCGATCGTGTCCATCTTCAGCGACACGATTCGAGAAAAATTCGCTGGAGCGGTCGAGGAGCTGGGCGGGGATTCGGCGGCGAAGGATGCCGCCATGGACATCAGCTCGCACCAGTACTTGAAGGATCTCGACCGAGACGGTGCCGGTGGCGGTCGCTAATCAATAAGTCGCAGTGCAGCGGTGGGGAGGTGCCCGATGAGGGCACGCAGGCGGCAATCCCGATGTGGGCAGTCGCTGGTGGAATCGTGTATCGTAGTCATCATCGGCTGTCTACTCTGTTTCGGAGTGTTCCAAATTTCGCAGCTATATGCGGCAAGAGCAGTGTTGTCCTACACCGCGGCGGCCGCCGCGCGAGCACGGACGGTGGGGTTCAATGATTTCATGGTCTACAAGGTCACGCGCACGGCGGCGATTCCGAACGCCGGGCGGATGATGACCCCGTCATTCCAACGGAGCACTTCGCTTGCCGCGCTGATTCAAGACCCCCGCCCTGGCCGCATTGGCCGTTTGATCGGGTGGTCACTACTGAGTGACCCCATCTCACCCCAGTACGAGGTTGAACAGTCGCGCATTCCGCTTTATCTCGGGGCAGTCCGGTGGGGTGAGTTGCCCGCCATCCTCGACTACGAAAATTGGGACGATATTCATTACATCGAAGCACCCGGCAGCGAGGAACTAGTCCTAACCGCAGTCCGGCAGAACTATGAACTTCGATGGCCCTTCGTGCGTTCATTTTACGCAGGGGACCGCGTACGCCTCGACAGTGGACGGGATCCCGCCTACGTCGTGCGCGAAAAGCACTACCCATTGTATTTGCAAGAATGAAGCTCCCCCTCCAAGGCCATCCACGCCGCGGGCAGACTTTGATCTACCTGCTCATGATCTGCGTGATCTTGGCTCTGGTGGTCTTGTGGAACTTCGACCTTCAAAAAATCATTGCGGTCAAGCTGCGTACTCAATCGGCAGGGGACGCCGCAGCAGTCGCCGCCGCGCGCTGGCAAGGTATTACGCTCAACCTCATCGGCACCTTGAACGTTCTTCAAGCGGTTGCGATCCACGACGGTCTCAGCCGTGGACAAACGTCCTTCCCCGAAGCCGAGCTGATCGCGGACTTGGAGGCTCGGCTGTGCTATGTGGGGCCTATGACCGCGCTGGCCGCGTCGCAACTCGCCGCAAAAAATAACGGCGCATACAACAACTCTGACTTTAGCCAACTGTTGGCCCAACACGGCGCGAAGGTCATCCAAGAGTACCCCATCGACTTCCCCGACCAACCCTACACGAACTTCCCCTCCCCTCCGACCGCGTGGGACAACTATGGCTCCATGCTGCAAGTGTTGGCCGCGCAAGGCATTGCTGCCTTGCCGGACAACATGCAGTTCTACGTCGATTACCGTGGCCAGCACTTGCTGTTGAACCCCAGCTTCTACGACGCCATTGCCTCCGCAGACTGGTGCTGGTTTTACCACAACGCTTATTCCACCCTTCAGACCTACCACAGCTGGCGAGACTGGGACCCGCTGCCGATCATCCGTGAACCGAGGCCAATCAATTCTGAAATCTTTAGCTTAGGACTCACTCGTGTGGCGCAACTGGATGATCTTCGAATGGTCGGCGGCGGCAACGCCCAGACCGTGCTCCGGCTCCTCGAGCAGTATGCCGGGCGCCCGCTAACCTCCGAGGTAGCGCACGTTACGGCGCAATGGTATGCCTATGATCCTTCCCGCTGGCGGCCATGGACGACCTTGATCCCTCAAGATTTTCCGTTCCGCGGAACTGTGCGGCCGGAGTATGACTACGTGGGAGCGGACGCAGCCGTGCGACTAGAGACGTGGACAGATCGAGCCACTCCCGGCGCCGGTCGCCGATGGGTCACTTGGACCGCAGCTGCCAAACCGTTCGGGTATCTCGAAGGCCCTGTCCGTCCCAATCGGTACGGACTGGTATTACCCGCGTTCAAAGAGACTCGCCTGATTCCCGTGGACACCGCCACAGGTCTGGGCGGCGGCACTCGACCCGGTTGGACTACCCATGTTCGCGAGCATTTGCCGGAGTACATGTCTCAGGGTCTTGCGGCACTCCAGCCGGGGTGCTGGTACTGCGAGCAACTCCGCGTGTGGGAAGATGCATCGTTCCGTCAAACCGGGCTGGATTGGCTCGAGCAGTACAGCGATCGTTGCCACATCACTGGTGGGCCTGGCCGCGGAGGCGGCCACGGGGGAACGCGTCGAGGCCATTGACAGCTTCATGAGCGTTTCAAGTTCCATCCGCGCAGCGAGTCGGCCTCCTCGGAGTGGGCAAGCGTTGCTGGAGCTTACCATCGCCCTCGTGGCCATCATGGTGATCGTCGCGGGGATGATACAGATTGGACGGCTGGGGCTGGCATACCTCGATACGATCCACCAAGCGCGCAGCCTCGCGGCCCAATACTCAATGAGCGACGTGTACCAGACGATGGTACCGCCCGCTCAATGGATTCAGGAATGGCACGAGGGCCCCGACGGCCGACGATTCTCACGCGATGACGTCCCCACGATCGGATCGAGCCATGCGCTTCGACAGTTTGTACTCCCCGTGGCGCATCCGGCCGAGCTGCGCCGACAAGTCCCGACCAATCGGTTCTCCGCGCTCCAATACGCTCAAGAACCTATCGAAGAGTTCGATCTAGTGCGTGCGAGCGCCCGTAGCCGCCCCGTCCCTCTGTTGCCCGTAACTCGGCACCTCATCTATCGGGCGGACTTCATTCGAGTTGAATCGGAAGCCGTCCTGACCTGGACCAAGCATATCGAATGATCGGGTTTCTGCTCCCGCGAGCGCGTCGTCGAATCTGCGCAGGGCTGATGATAACGGTCCCCGTACTGTCAGCGCACGCGCGCGTTTTCTGGACGTACGATGCCATCCACGGGCCCACCGCCGCTGGTCAGCCGGGCTGGAATCGAGCTTACTCGACGCAAATCCGCCTCAACGAGGGACGAGCGAGCCTCGACGTGATTGGCTGTCAGCTTGCCGCGAGTGAGGCCGAACGAACACTGCTCGACACCTACCGCGCCCTCAACGCCTCGGTCTGGGCTGGCCATGGTTGGGAGGTCGCCTGGGGGATCGCAAAAGTTCAAGACGTGATCGTTCGTTGGTTGATCTTCAGCCTCGGCTCGCCACGCGAATGCTTGGTTGTGAGGATTACGCAATCCACCGACGATTTTCTTGCCTCTGCCCGTCCGCCCCTGCGAAGTCGCCTCACGCAGTTGACGGAAGTCCCTAACAGCACGGTTCGGTGGTACGCGGCCGATGAACAGGCTCGCGTAGGCCTAGAAGTGCTGGAAGCCGCCACCCCGCCAGACCCCATGCGGCAGCGTATCGTGTCCGATCTGATCGCTACGGGCTGGGTACCGACGTTACCCGATGGGGGCGACGACCACCAATGGGTGATGTTCCGTCGCGGTCGAGAGCTGTGCCTAATCCACGTCGCTCCGGACGATGTACAAGGATCGCGAATTTTGCGCGTGTATAAAGAGCTCGGACGCACCGCCACACCGTGACACTGTAAGGCCGGCGAAACTACAGACAGCTCATGAAGTCCACTTGGAGCGACCCGGACAGTCGCCGACGCGAAGCCAGATGGCTGCCTTCAAAAATTTCCGGGTAGGCCCAACGCAGGTGTAGATGCGCAACGCACTTTCCTCACGGGAACCTTTAGGACGCCAGCGACCCTGGTCAGACGTGAATTCTAAATCTTATCTTTTAGAGCGGGACATCGGCACCCATAAGCTCCACGACGGCCGGCCGCGTTGGTTGACAACGCGGGTCAGTTGGATAACATGTGTTTGCTGGAAGGTTCCGGTGTAGCGCAGTGGTAGCGCAGGTGACTGTTAATCACTTGGTCGCAGGTTCGAATCCTGCCACCGGAGCCATATTTTGTGCTGTCCGTTTTCTCCTCTGAGACTTCATCTCCGTGCCGCAGGCTGTCTGCGCGTCATATCCTCTTGTCAAAATCCTGGGCCGGTATTCCAATCCTTTCCCACGGTGTCCTCAGCCCTTGCCTCTCTGAAGACTCGAACGCGTCCCGGGTCTTCGAATCGGAAACACTGCCATTCGAGAGCCAGCGAAGCGAACACCTGTCGCAGGTGCGTGGCTGAGGTGGCCGAGCTGGTCGTACGCCGAAGATTCCCATCGCCCCGACAAATTTGCGTCCACAACGACTCCGCGGGCCGAACAAGTATAGCCGTCGTGGTCCTTGGAACTCACGTGGGACGTGGTTGCCCGCGGCAACGGATCGAAGCCCACCCGTGTAACTGCCCACGCCGGCGTGTACGCGTTGCCACGCAGATCCGAAGACCGCGCGTGACTCCCCCCTCGACATGGGCGACATTGTGTCTATCCATCGAACTGCCGAACCTCAGGGCCGTGGCCATGATCTGGAACGTGACTGCCCAATGTGCGCATCACCGGACGAGAGACGGGAAACGGGAAATCAGATTGACCATCTCGGAATTCCAACGGATGACAACGAAAGAAGCTCCATCCAGGTAACCGGTCGTCGCGAGGGCTGACTGCAAGTCCACAGCCTTGAGGAAACCACTCTGTGTAGCAGGCAAACGACGAGCGGCCTTCATGCTCAGCGGCCTGACTCCGCAAACACAGCTCTTGAACATTTTGGAAAGATGACGATGCGGCCAACGCAAATGGGGCGCGAGTACACAATGCAAACGAATTGCGAGGCCAAAGCATCAAGTTCTTGGCACGGCGGAGCGAACCCTGTGGGCCAGGTGAAGGCGACTGTAAAAGCCGGAGAACGTTCCAACTGCTTGCAGTAGTTTGAGGGAACCTATCTCGCGCTCGAAGAGAGTGACCCCAAGCGCGAACCGCCCTCCATTCGCCTGGATACCCGCTAAGTCTTGACGGATGTGCTCAAGCTATTACCAAGCCAAGTAATTCGCCTTTGGGTCGCTAGCAGCACAGATACTGCCCGGCAACCCGAAGCGTGGCTCACCGTTTGGGAGCCGTGAGTTCGAGCGGCAAGTTGTCAAAAAATCCGGCGGTCAGTATTTCACGCTGCAGCCGTACGGCTTCGTTTGTGGGACCGACACGGGCTTCCCGGCCTTGGCCTCTTCAAGGGCTCGCCTCACGTAATTGGTCGCCCCCGCGATGTCGCCCGGATCCGTGGACGGCTTGTTGTCAATCGCGCCGGCGTACAAGAGCTTTCCATCCGGCCCGATCAGAAACATGTGAGGCGTCGTTTGGGCACCATACGCACGGCCAATGTCCCCCTTCTCATCTGCCACATAGTGCGTCGCGGCAGAATTGTTCTTGACTACCAGTTCCTTCCACTGTACCGGCGTGAGATGGCCTGGTTTCCCTGGGGCGCCGGAGTTGATCGTAATCCACACGACGCCCTGCGAAGTTAGCTCACGCTGAAGCTTCTGCATGTCGCCATTTTGGTACCACTTACGCACGAACGGGCACCCAGGATTGAACCATTCCAACACGACATATTTCCCCTTAAAGTCACTTAATGCAATGCTTTTCCCTTCGATATCGACAGCTTGAAACGCTGGTGCATCCTGTCCCGGAACCGCACCCCCGAGTACGAGCTTCGCACCTATCACCGCGAGCAGCGTCAGCACCCCAATCTGTCGCTTCATGGTGAGCTCTCCTTTCTGCCGGAGACTATATCGCGATTGGTGATAATGTCAATCATGACAGCCGTTGTCCGCTCTGGCAATTCGAGCACCGCCTGGACTCGTTCTGGCCAAGGTCGCCGAGGTCCCAACGGAACCACGGTGTGCCATTCCTGGCCGATGCTGTTCCACGTCAGATCGTAGCCCGCCGGCCATAGCCCCTCGTCTCGCGGATACAAATACCCGGGGCGAACTCCATTCAAACCCATCACGCGGATCCAGGCAGAGGTAGGAGACAGTTCCACCGACGCAGTGATTTGTGGCCAACGCCGTGGAAGCCGGCGCAGCATCGCATAGACTGCCGGCGCGTTCGTGGATGGACTCGGCTGTGGAGCACACCGAAGCGTAACGGTCAACTGGGTCGAACCTGGCACACACGTATCTGCGCAAAGAAGCCACCGCGTCGCGATCTTCAACTCAAGCTCGCGACCAGAAGGCCATGTGTCCCCGACAATGACCGGTGCAACCAACATCACCGTACCGGTGTATCCGAAGGTGGCGTACTCGCCGTTCTTGAATCGCGACGGCGCCGGCCATAGCACCGCCCCCACCTGAACATTGCTGGGAACGATCCACTCGATCTGAGGCGCCATCCCTGAATCGCCCGGGTTCTGCCAGTACAAGTGCCAACCCTCGGGCAGCCTCCAACGTACCCCCGCGTAGAACGGCGCGCCCGGAGCGAACTCCGACACTGACGAGACTCCCTCGACGATCGGTTCGGCGACCGGCAAGGCGATTTCCGCGGCGCTGACCACCGTCGCCATTGCTAGAACGAGCCAGAGACTACAGCAAGAATACCGGGTCCACATCGAGCACTCCTTTCACCCCACGCGGCCAATGGAACTGCCGCCAGACCGAACGCAACCGAGGCAGGATCGCCAAGATCGCAGGCGTTCGCAGCATCACTTGGTATCGGTAAGCCTTACGAATTCGACGCAAGGGCGCAGGTGCCGGGTCGCCCACGATCGCGTCGCTTCCTAGCTCAGCGCGTAATTGCATCGCAAATTGCCCTGCCGCCTCCGCTACGGACGTTTCGTCCTCGCCTTGAACGGTCACCGCCACCATGTGGGTCGCCGGCGGATAGCCCAGCTCTGTTCGAAATGCCAACTCCTGCTGGTAGAACGTTGGCCAGTCCAGGCGCTGAGCCGCCTGGATCGCGGCATGGTGCGGCGTGTAGGTTTGAACAATGACTTCGCCGGCGACATCTCCCCTACCAGCTCGACCTGCCACCTGGACCAAGAGTTGAAACGTCCGTTCCCCGGCCCGAAAATCGGGCAAGTGGAGCCCGATATCCGCGTGCACCACGCCCACCAGAGTCACGTTGGGAAAGTCTAGCCCTTTGGCAATCATCTGTGTGCCAATCAAGATATCCAATTTCCCGGCGCGAAATTCCCCTAGCACGCGTCGGTACTCATCCTTCCGCACCATCGTGTCGGAGTCCATACGCGCCACACGGGCGGCGGGGAAGAGTTTCCGAAGCAAATCCTCGACGCGCTCCGTTCCAATTCCGCGATACCGGATCCCGGGTTCGCCGCACTCGCGGTTCGGGCAATGGTCCGGCGCCGGCGCCGCCGAGCCACACAAATGACACACCACCTGTTCACGGTCGCGATGGTATACCATCGCCACACTGCAGTGCGGACACTGGACGACATGGCCGCACCGAGGACAGATGATGCTGCTCGAATAGCCACGCCGGTTCAGGAACAGGATGGTCTGCTCACCCGCAGAGAGGCGCTGGGCGATGGCTTGGAGAAGATCCTTCGAAAACGCTACCGGGCGGCCAGTCCGTACCATCTCGGCGCGCATATCTACAACCCGGATGACCGGCATGGCGCGGTGGTCCACTCGGTGCGGCATGTGCACCCACGCGTACTTACCGACCTGCGCATTGTACCACGATTCCAACGACGGCGTGGCGGAGCCCAATACGACGGTGGCCCCCTCCAAGTGTCCCCGCATCACGGCGACGTCGCGCGCATGATACCGTGGCAACTCGTCCTGCTTGTAGGTTGGCTCGTGTTCCTCATCAACCACGATCAATCCCAAATCGCGAACCGGTGCGAACAACGCGGACCGGGCGCCAATCACGATCCGCGCATCCCCACGGTGAATACGGAACCACTCGTCGCGGCGCTCCCCATCCGAAAGATGGCTGTGCAGCACGGCCACCGTGTCGCCAAACCGCGCACGAAATCGATCGCACGTCTGAGGAGTCAGTGCGATTTCGGGCACCAACACAATGGCGCCCCGCCCCCGTGACAACGCCTGGGCAATCGCTTGCAAATAAACCTCGGTCTTTCCACTGCCGGTCACTCCGAATAGCAGGACGACCCGGGGATGGCCACTCTCCATGGCGCGAGAAATCAGTTCGAGTGCGTTTGCCTGCTGAGGCATTAATGGGGGCGGGTGGCTCTGAACCAACCGCGTGCCGAGTTCCGGTCGGCGCTCTCGTTCCGAGGTGACCACCCGCACCCAGCCCGCCTTGGCCAAGGCGCGGACCGCCTGCGCGGCTCCAGAATGAATTTTGGCCAAATGCGACAACCATGCCTCCCCGTGCGCCCCGCGGAGCGCCTGGAGCACGGCGAATCGAGCGGGGGCTCGCCGGCTCATCCGCGCTTCCTCCTCGGGCGGAGGTGGCTGGACCAAGATCACCTTTTGTCGAGCCAACGCACGGGCACCCCCGTGCCGAACGGCCGCCGGAAGAACGGTGTGTACGGCCGCTTCGATTGGCGCCACATAGTAGTCGGCGATCCAACGCACCAGCTTCATGAGCGAATCCGGGATCCCCGCCACATGTCCCGGCACCGCCAGAATGGATTTGAGGTCGGTACGCTCTGAATGGTCCGACAGCTCCACCACGTACCCCGAACGCACTGAGCGCCCGAATGGGACCACCACCGGAACGCCTGGCCGCATATACGGGATCAACTCCTCGGGCACGAGGTAGTCGAACACTCGGTCGAGCATCAATCGAACGACGACTTTCGCAATCCGCGGCACATTCCAAATGATATCCCTCTAAGAGGTGCTACAAAACCCATACCCACGAGGGAGAAGAGATCCAGGGCACTCGTAAGCGGTTCGGCGAGAAGTTCTTGACGCTCGGCAGGATTTATGACTCTTTCCACGTGGTCAGTGCCGAACGCCTTGAAAGCAGGCTGTGCGGGCGATTCCGAGGTCATCGTGCCGAGCGATCTGGCCACACGAACCGACCTTCCATACGTAGGTCGCAACTCTATCCGATCTCTTCTGTTGCGCATGGATGTTGGGGTCGGGGACTGCAGTCCCCGACCCCCCCCCCCCCCACGACTTGGAGCCCGCCAAATATACCGACCATCGCCTGATTGGGCCGGTCTGGCCAATACCTGTAACCAATCAATCGAATCTTCCCGAATACACCCGATACGCGGAAGGCAAGCCCCAGCGCGCTGCATGTTCCAGGACGAGGAGACAGCTCCAGGTCCGACCAACGCCGCCCACACAACACATTCGACCGTCGGAACATCCCGACGCTGAGGTTCGGATTTGCAGCCCCTCGCGTCGGGACACGATTCTTTTCCGGCGTCGGACCCGGCCGATGGCTTGCCTTCCCCTCGACCGTGCCTCGCAATGGCACACTCCGGGTGAATCTTTCTCACATGCTCCTTCCAGTTGCCGGGATCCGTAGTTCTATCGCTGCCAGAGGTCGAAGTCTTCCACCGCAAGGCTGTGATCATCCGGGGCCGCACTTGTTCCATTCGGATACATACCGGAACAACATGCAAGCCGCACAATTCGATCTGGTGCGAATCTGTCTGACTAGTAATGGAATCCTACGATTGCTCAGAATTGTCTGGCACCTTTCGTGCCCAGAATTGTCTGGCACCTTTCGGGTTTTATTTGATTGCGAACACAGCAATGCTTCATGGCGGCCGGGGGGTG
>CAACVY010000057.1 GCA_900661335.1 uncultured bacterium
ATTCTGGTGTCATTTTTCAACCATCCTGTAGATGCCCCAAGCGACGACACCACCGCGTGAACCTGCGTACTTCAGCCGCCAAGTGGCCCGCGCGAGGCGCTTTTACCTGGGGTGGATCCCCCGAACCTCGGCCTCGTTGACTGTTCTGAGCGGTGGGTGGGAGGAATGCCGACCGGACTACATAATCCGACGGCCGGGCTTCCCCCACCTCACCCTGGAATTCGTCGCGCAGGGCGCGGGATCGGTCACGCTCCAAGGGCGTCGGTTCCCGCTTGGGCCGGGTAGTGTGTTCGTGTATGGTCGGGGAGCACCCCATGAGATCCGTTGCGACCCCGCTCGACCGATGCGGAAGTACTTTGTCGTGTTTGCCGGCCCCGACGCCCGAGCGCATCTGCGCTGGGCCGGCCTGTCCCCGGGCACCGTTATACACGTGAGAGACCCGGACTCCATCACGCACTTGCTGGACGAACTGATCGGCTATGCCCTTAGCGACCACCCGGACCGCATGCGGTTGTGCGCCACTGTGTTCGCCTATGCGCTGCTCTCCATCGGGGCTCGGCGATTGTCCAAACGGGCCGATGAATCGCTCGCCCTGGAAGCCTATCGGCGTTGTCGGACGTTCATCGAACAGCACGCAACCGACATACGGCGTCTGGACGACATCGCCCGCGCCTGCCATCTCCACCCCACGTACGTCTGCCGCCTCTTCCAGCGCTTTGAACGCCAAAGCCCGATGCGCTACGTCCGCCACCTTCAGCTCAGCCGCGCGGCCGAACGCTTGCTAACCGAGCCCATCGCTGTCAAAGTCGTCGCTGCGGACCTCGGCTATTCCGATCCCCACAACTTTACACGAGCGTTCCGCCGCACCTTCGGCGTGTCGCCGCAACAGCTTCGCTCCACCACGCCCCAACCGATCACCTCACACCCAGGAGCACGACCATGAAACCTCATCACACCGAGCGCATCCTATTCGACGAACTGAGCATCCGCCGTCGGATCCCAAAGCTGGCCGAAGAAATCGCTGTGGCCTCATCCTCCCCCACGCTCGATGTGATCGGGATCTTGCGAGGTAGTTTTATTTTTTTGGCGGACTTGGTCCGAGAATTCCACGTCCATCATGTCCGCACCCGGGTGGATTTTATCGTAGCAGAGAGCTACGGCGTCGGCACCGATTCCTCCGGTCAGGTGCGGTTGCTGCGGGATTTCGACCTGGATGTTCGGGGCTCGGAAGTCTTACTCGTGGACGACATCCTCGACACGGGACGGACGCTGGCCTTCGCGCGGGATCATGTTCGATCCCGCGGGGCCCGGCGAGTGCGAACGTGCGTGCTCTTGGACAAGCCCGCGCGGCGCGTAGTACCCATCGACGCGGACCACGTCGCATTCGTATGCCCCAATGAGTTCGTCGTCGGCTATGGGCTGGACTATGAGCATTGGTACCGCGATTTGCCCTGGATCGCGGCAGTCACCTTTACAGATGCGCCCACCAGCTCGGGTGCCACGGGTTGAAGGGCCGAACCGATCGTCCCTCGAGCGAGACTCGCTCGGCTGGCATCGGTCCCATGGGCGGTGGGTTCGCGCCCCTTCCCAACGACGTAGATTCCGCGTATCCTGGGAACGCCATGAAATGGACCCGAAAGTTCAGTCCCTGTGCGTACATCTGTCTGGGCCTCCTGATCGGCGATTCGGATGGGCTGCGCCCATCCGCAGCGCAGGAACCCGAACCCCCCGTTGTGGATCCCGGCCCGCCCGGGGGACCACCCTCGGACGCGATTGTGTTGTTCGATGGGAAAGACCTCTCGGCGTGGCAGGACGCTCGAGGCGGTCCGGCCCGATGGGAAGTGCGCGATGGAATGTTGATCGTGAACGGCACCGGCAATATTTTCACGAAACAGGAATTTGGCGCCTGCCAATTGCATTTGGAATGGTGCGCTCCACCGCCCGAGGGAAGAACCGGACAAGCTCGCGGCAATAGCGGCGTCTATCTCCAGGGGCGGTACGAAATCCAAATCCTCGACTCCTATCAGAACCAAACGTATCCCAAGGGCCAAGCGGGCGCGTTGTATGGAAACTTCCCGCCGCTTGTCAACGCCTGCCGCAAGCCAGGCGAATGGCAAACGTACGACATCATTTTCCAACCGCCTTTGCCCGGCCCGAATGGCGAGATCATACCGGGTCTCATCACTGTGATTCACAACGGCGTGCTGGTCCAAAACCATGTGCCCGTGAAGAACGCGACCACGGCAGCGGCCTTTCGCGGACCGGTGGCCAAAGGCCCGCTGATGCTGCAAGACCACGGCTGTCCGGTTCGGTTTCGCAATATTTGGATCCGCCCCCTGGACTGACTTACCGAGCCGGGACACCCGCAGCGCAACGGGCATAGCCACGTGCGCGCTGGTCGAGGGCGGCGAATCTTGCAAGGCAATGTCGGGCTTGCTCGAGGCGGACCTAACTCGAAACGAAAATTTTTCCCGCGAGGTTTGAACCAGCACGCGCAACCGCCTGGAACATAGGATCCTTGCTACGAGCCATTGGATTTACCATGGCGCAGCGCGTCTGCCCCGCCCGCTTTCGCCCATGTATTTTTTCATGGCATGGATCCGCGATGCAAAGGAAGCCGCCCCAACTTGTAGGCCTTGGCCGAACCCTTCGGCGCCCGACTATCCTTCCATTGTGGCCGCCGAACGAAGCGACCCATGCGCAGATCGTCCCTAGCCATGTCTTCACCCTAAGTGCCTGGCAAATAAACGAACGACGGACCCGCGAGCTCCCGCCCAGTCCGGCCGCGCCGCTGGGCGCCACGGTTGACTTTGTTTTTCCCCGCGTGTAGGCTCTGCTCAAACGTTTGAGCATACGAAAGGAGTTTGGGCATGCACACGTTCATTCTGCGAAGCACGATCGCGGTAACCCTGCTCTCGGGCGCCCTTGGGTTCGGCGTAGCTGCGGAACCGCTTAAGGTAATCTTTGACACAGACCTCGGCAACGACGTGGACGACGCGCTCGCGCTAGCTCTGATCCACGCTCTCCAGTCTAGAGGGGAATGCCAGCTGCTGGCCGTGACGGTGACGAAATCCCAACCGCGTGCCGCTGCGTTCGCAGATGCCATCAATACCTTCTATGGCCGCGGCGACATTCCCATCGGGCTGATTCGAGATGGGCCCACACCGGACATCGGGAAGTTCCTGGGTCTCGTGGATGTGATGGACGAAGGCCGGCCGCGTTACCCGCAGGACCTGCTGGGATCGAACGAGATCCCGGATGCCACGGCGCTCTTAAGACGCGTGCTTGCGGCGCAGCCGGATGGCTCGGTCGTCATTGTCCAAGTAGGATTTTCCAGCAACCTCGCGCGGTTGTTAGACTCGAAGCCGGACAAAGTTTCCGACCTTCCCGGAGCAGAGCTCGTCCGACGGAAGGTCCGGCTTCTTTCAATGATGGCCGGCGCGTTCACGCCGATCCACGGGAAAACCCACCTCGAGTTCAACGTCGTGAAGGACATCCCATCGGCCAGGAAAGTGGCGTCCGAATGGCCGACGCCGATCCTTTGGAGCGGCTTCGAGATCGGCATTAGCCTGCCCTATCCGGCCAGCAGCATCGAACGCGATTTCTCATGGGTTCCACACCACCCGGTGGCCGAAGCGTACCGCCTCTATCAGCCGCCGCCGCACAACCGGCCGACCTGGGACTTGACCAGCGTGCTGGTGGCGGTTCGGCCTGCGCACGAGTACTTCGCCCTGTCGGAGCCCGGTCGGGTGACCGTCCTGGACAACGGGGAAACCCGATTCGATCCAGTCCCCGACGGCACCCATCGGTACCTGAAGCTTCCTGCGAATGCCGCGCCACGTATCCTCGAAGCGTTTGTCAACCTTTGCAGCCAGCCGCCCAACCACCTGTTGCGGCCCTGACATGAAGTCGAGCATCCGGCCCGAACCATCGCGCAAACGGCAAGGGGCAAGTTCCGCCTCCGGTCGGGCACGCGCTCGCGTCACGTTGGAAACCCTGGCCCGGCGGCTTGACCTGGCACCCGCCACGGTCTCTCGCGCCCTGAATGGACAGGGGGCACGATACCGGATCGCACCTGGCACAGTGCGACGTGTTCTGGAACTGGCACGGAAGCTCGGATACCGTCCCAATCCATTGGCCCGTGCACTCCGAACGCATACCAGCCATTCGATCGGGTTAGTCGTGCCGGACATCGGGAACCCATTTTTTGCCGAAATCGCGTCCAGCGTAGCCGACGCTGCGCGGAAGAACGGATATGTGCTTCTCCTCGGTGATAGCCAAGATTCGACCGATCTCGAACGAGACACGTTGGGCACGATGGCCGAGCGCAACGTGGACGGCCTGGTGGTCTGCCCTGTGGGACTCGAATCGAAACACATTTGCACCCTCGCGCGTAGTGGGCGTCCCCTCGTGCTCGCCGACCGCGGTGTCGCACCGAACCAGTTACCCTGCGTCACGGCGGATCATGCACAAGGAGGACGGCTCGCTGCTCAATTACTCGCCAGGCTTGGACATCGTCGCGTAGGGATCATCCAAGGCTTGCCCGGCACACTGCCCAACGAAGAACGACGGCAAGCGTTTGAGTCCGCGTGGAAACAGCTCGTGGGTCAACCAGTGGCCGTGGCTGGGCACGCATTCTCGTATGAATCCGGCGTCGAAGCAGCGGAGGATCTCCTCCGCCGTTTTCCCGACCTCACGGCATGGTTTGTCCTGTGCAACGTATCGGCCCGCGGTGCCGTGGAAGTTCTTCGGCGGCACGGACGGAACATCCCGCGCGACGTGTCGCTCATCGTCTTCGACGACCAACCGTTCAGCGAGCTCCTAGAACCCTCGTGGACAGTGATCCAACAACCGGTCCGGGATATCGGCCGACGTGCGGCGGAGAGGTTGTTCGACCTTTTGCGGAACCGGGCCAAGCCGACTCCGACGTGGGAACGACTTTCCGTTCGACTGGTTCTTCGGGAATCCGTGGCGCCTCCAGGACAGTCCAGAATCATCGAGCCAACCAGTCTCGGAACGGTCCGCGGTTCGAAGGCCCATGCATCCCGAGGGACCGTTTAACCGAACGGAAGGAGGGCCGAACAATGGTGATCGTTCAGAACTACGCACTGGCCGTGACGTTGTGTGTCGTCACGATGCTCTGCTGGGGTTCGTGGGCCAATACCCAAAAACTCGCCAGTCGTTCCTGGCGGTTCGAACTATTCTATTGGGACTATGCGTTGGGCGTTCTGGCCGCGTCGGTCGTGTATGCGTTCACACTAGGAAGCTTCGGTGGGGCCGGACGGAGTTTTGTGCATGATCTGAGTCAAGCGTCTTTGACCGCTTTGGGGTCGATCTTTCTCGGCGGCGCGGTGTTCAATGCGGCGAACATCCTATTGGTGGTTGGAATCGCCCTAGCAGGTATGGCCGTGGCGTTCCCGGTGGGAATCGGGCTGGCCCTGGTGCTGGGCGTCCTCGTGAACTATCTTAGCCAACCTCGTGGCGATCCACTTTGGCTGTTGGCGGGCGTCGGGCTGGTAACGCTCGCCATCGTGCTGGATGCGCTCGCCTATGGACGTCTCCCGGAGCGAACGGCGCGCAACCGGAACGCAGGGTTGGCGGTAGCGCTCTTATGCGGCGTGTTGATGGGATTCTTTTACCGATTCGTCGCTCGCGGCATGTCCACCAACTTTGTCCAAATGCCTGCAGGGCTCGTGGGTCCGTACACCGCAATGGTAGTATTCTCGCTGGGCCTGGTGGTCAGCAACGTTGTGTTCAACACGCTGTTGATGCGCTTCCCGGTCGCCGGCCCGCCCCTCTCGATACGGGACTACTGGTCGGGTTCGTTCCGAGATCACGGCTGGGGTCTTCTCGGCGGAGCCATTTGGACCACAGGCATGTTGATGTCCATCGTCGCATTTGGCGTGGCCGGCCCTGCGATTTCGTACGGCCTTGGACAAGGCGCGACGCTGGTGGCTGCGCTGTGGGGAGTCTTTGTATGGAAGGAATTCGCCCATGCACCGCCAGGCACATCCAGATTGCTGGTCGCGATGTTCACCGCATACTTGTGCGGCCTCGGACTCATTATCTATGCCGGCGCACAATGAGCTATGCTTCCTGACTTCGCCTCGGTTGACGCGGCCATGGTCGGTGGGAGCGGATGGCCTTGGACGGACCGGTTCGCAACCCAGCTGAAACAATGGAGCAATGCCTCGAGATGAAGCGCGTGGTCATCACAGTCGTCGGCAGTTCCAATACCGATATGGTCATTCAGGGAACCCGCATTCCAGCGCCCGGCGAAACGTGCGTTGGCGGGCGATTTTTCATGGCGGCCGGCGGCAAAGGTGCGAACCAGGCGGTCGCGGCATCGCGCCTAGGGGCGGAGGTCCATTTCGTGGGTGCCGTCGGCGACGATTGGCTTGGACGTCAGGCTCTCGACGGACTACGCGCGGAAGGCATTCACATCGAGCACGTTCATTCCCGCCCCGGCGTCCCCAGCGGCGTGGCTCTGATCCTGGTCAGTCGCACGGGCGAGAACGCCATCGCCGTCGCTCCAGGCGCCAACGAGACGCTGACGTCTTCCGACATCGAGGCCGTGGCGCCTCTCATTCGTTGCTCCGACCTCCTCCTCCTGCAGCTCGAAATTCCTTTGGACGCAGTTTGCGCAGCGGCCCGAGTCGCGCGCAACGCGGGGGTCCGAGTGCTTCTCGATCCTGCGCCCGCGCCCGTCCATCCGTTGCCCCGCGAACTCATCGCGTGTGTGGATCTGATCAAGCCGAACTTCGTCGAGGCCGCGCGATTGGTGGGCCACGAAATTCAAGACCGCCACGATGCCGCAACTGCGGCGAAGGAACTCCGGGCCATGGGCCCGAACATCGTCATAATCACGTTGGGCAGCGACGGCGTTGTAGTCCTTGCGGATGGCGAACCTGAACACGTTCCGGCGTTCCCTGTGAACGCCGTGGATACCACGGCCGCCGGCGATGCGTTCGCCGGCGCATTAGCCGTCGCGTGGGCCACCGGCACGAACATCCGCAATGCGGTTCGATTCGCCGCGGCAGCAGGGGCTTTGGCAGCGACCAAGCCCGGCGCCCAACCATCGCTTCCCACTCGTGCTGAGGTCGAACTGTTCCTCGCCGCGCGAGGTAATGAAAGCTCGGAACGCCGCGATCTTTACCCGTGAACAAGCGGCGGGGATCCGACCGGAAATACGTTGAAACCGATCTCGTACATCTCCCTAGGATCCAGGAGATTGCGGCCGTCGAACAGAAACGCCGGCTTGACCATGTCACGGAAAATTGCCCGATAGTCGAGCTCGCGATAGATCCGCCATGCCGTCAAGATCGCGATGGCGTCCGCGCCCCGCGCGGCCTCGTAAGGATCCGAGCAGAATTCGACCCGATCGGCCACGTCGACCAACTCGCGCCGAGCATTGTCTAAAGCTTCCGGGTCGGTTACCACGACGCGGGCGCGTTCCTCGACCAAGCACCGCGCTACGCGGATCGCGGGGCTCTCACGGATGTCGCCCGTGTCGGCCTTGAACGCAAATCCGAACAATGCGATCCGCTTGCCTACTACCGTGTTGAACATGCGGTGGACGATGTTCCGCACGAACCTCGCCTGCTGATGTTCGTTGAATCGAACGATGGCCTCCCAATAGTCCGCAGCCACGTGAAGCCCGTAATAGCGGCACAGATAGGCCAAGTTGAGAATGTCCTTTCTGAAACAGGAACCACCAAAACCGACCCCTGCTTCCAAAAACTTCGGCCCGATCCGGCTGTCCATCCCAACCGCCCGCGCCACTTCCTGCACGCGCGCCCCCGAGACCTCGCACAATTCCGAGATGGCATTGATCGAGCTAATCCGTTGGGCAAGAAACGCGTTCGCCGCGAGCTTGGAGAGCTCGCTGGACCACACGTGCATAGTGAGGATCCGGTCCCGCGGCACCCATCTCGCGTAAATCTCCACCAACTCCGCCACCGCCGCTTGCCCCGACGGAGTGTCCGCCCCTCCGATCAACACTCGGTCCGGCATTTCCAAATCGCGAATGGCCGTGCCCTCGGCCAAAAATTCTGGGTTGGAAAGCACCTCGAAACGCCAAGGTTGACCGCCCTGGTTGAGAATGTACTCCATCGCTTCGGCAGTGCGGACCGGCACGGTGCTTTTTTCGATTACAATCTTTGGCCCTCGAGCGTGCGCCCGAACCGTGCGGGCGGTCCGCTCCCAGTACTGTAAATCCGCTGCATATCCTGCCCCCTCTCCAAACGTCTTGGTTGGGGTGTTTACGCTCACAAAGATCATATCGGCCTGATCGATCGCAGGCCCAATGTCCGTCGTGAAAAAAAGATTTCGATGCAATGACTCCGCCAACACCTCGGTCAGCCCGGGCTCATAGATCGGTGGTTTGCCAGAATCCCATGCGCGGATCTTTTCCGCGTCAATGTCCGCGACTATGAACCGAATATCCGGACAATGCCGCGCCATGACCGCCATGGTCGGCCCGCCTACGTATCCTGCCCCGATGCAAAGAATGTTTCGTATCGCCACGATGCCACCTCACAAAACGGCCGCAAGCATACGATAATCCCTTGAGCCTCACAAGGTGGCGCAAAGCAAACTATCTCATGCGCTCGCCACGCCGATCGATGCGGCCGAGTTGCCCGCGACAGGGCCCGGCGATCTTCGGGCGCGGCGCGCGTCCGAGCTATTCCTGGAGCCCGAGTTTTTTCAACTTGGGCGCAATCACGAACCTGCAGTATGGTTGCTGCTTGTTCCGCCGGTAGTACTCCTGATGGTAGTCCTCCGCTGGATAGAACGGACCCGCGGGTTCGATCACAGTGACGATTCGTCCCATGATCGCTCCCGAGTTCTGCCAACGTGCCCGCGAGGCCTCTGCCAATTTTTTTTGCCGCTCGTCGTGAACAAAGATCGCTGAACGGTATTGTGTTCCCACATCGTTTCCCTGACGATTCAGTTGGGTCGGATCGTGCGCCTGCCAAAAGATGTCCAGAAGTTGGTCGTAGGTCACTCGGGCTGGATCGAACGTGATCCGCACCGCTTCTGCATGGCCCGTCAAACCCGTACAGACCTCACGGTAGGTCGGGTTCGTGGTCGTTCCGCCCGTGTACCCCGAGACGACCTCTTGGACGCCAGGAATCTGGCGAAACACTTCTTCTAAGCACCAAAAACAACCACCGGCGAACGTCGCGATCTCTAACTTCGACGTGATGGTGTTCATTTGGTTTGTGGTCATGCTATATGACTCCGTCAACGACAAGAGCGAAATCAGCCCAGCCAGCCATGTCCGACATGTCGTCCTCATGAGATTCACTTTAACACGGCGCGAAGAGCTTGCCACTGTAAGTCTCCAAGTTTCATGGGCACTTCCACGCTAGCACAATAATGAGTAAGGCCCACCCAGATCATTGGGCGTCGGCGTAAGCCCGTCTCCAAACGGTTGAGCATACGCTGCCGCAGCGGCCAGCTTTAGCATTACAGGTCGATTACACTCGGATCTTGCCGGGGATCGTACGAACCAATCGAGGTCGAATTCTGAGCCATGGGCATCCGTCTGCCGCGGGACATGGAAACCCATGCCAATCGGGTAGCCATCTGCCGCGGACACCCCGGAATGCTCGCCACCCCGCCCCGTAGATTGGAAAGAGGTGAGGTCCTCAAGTCCTGCCGCATGGCCGGTTCGCAACATAGGGTGGCTTGAGGAGGGAGCCGAATGCGCTCGCCCGATCGGCCTGCAGTCGGCGATAAATCCCTGGCTGCCTCCTTCTTTGGTCTCCTACGCGGCTAGTCTCACAGGTAATCGAGTTGACCGCGCGCACGCCCCATGCTGTGTAATCCAGCCCAAAATCGTTCCGAGACCAAGGCAGAGCTTAGCGATTGGCCGTGGGGATTTCCACTGGAGGATGGAGATATACGGGCGTGGGAGGATTCAATGGCTCACCAGATTGCACTAACTCTGCCGCGCGCTCCGCCAGCAGTCGAGCGGACGGCGGCACACTGTGAGGCCACCAGCAAGACGCGTCCGGATGGAAGCCAGGCGCCTTCGACAGGCGTTCCCACTCCGGCGAGCACCCCACCCCACCAGGCGGCACGAGCTCTGCCACTTTCTCCAAGGGGCACAAACTCCATGGGACGATCTGCACCGCAAGCCCGGCGTCATTTCGCCGGAAGAGACCGTACCATGCCTGGCCGCGACGGGCATCGCCAACCACCAGGATTTGCTCAGCTGGGACTAGTTCCATCGCTCGTTGCGCCGTGGCCCAGCCGCTATCGAGGCCTACCCCGACGCTGTTTCCCGCGAGCGCCAACACCCGCGCCGCAGTGATCCCGATTCGAAGGCCGGTGTAGCTGCCTGGCCCACACCCCGCCACCCAAACATTCACCGCGTCCCAGTCCATTGCATGGTCCACCAACAGCATTCGCAGAAGGGCCCACATCACCGCATCATCTCGCGAGTCCGCCGACCACTCGCGCTCCGCCACTACACCGTCCGAAGTCCTGAGAGCCACGGAGCCCCGGGGCGAAGAGCAATCGATCGCAACCACATTCACAGTTCACCGTCCTGCCGGCGGCACGACCCGAACGTACCGTTCGGAGGGACTCGTGCCATACTCCATGTAAATATGCCATGCGTTGGCCGGAACGCACGGACCGGCGCGTTCAGCCCATTCGATCGCCAGAATCGCATCCCGAGGGAGTTCATCCAACCCCAGCGAACTCCATTCGGAGGGGGATACTCCGCGGTAGAAGTCTACGTGAACCAATGGCCACCGCCCGCGGTATTCCTGCACGCGCGTGAACGTTGGGCTCACAATCCAGTCGCGCACACCCAACGCGCGCGCGAGCGCCCGAACGAACGTGGTCTTCCCCGCGCCGAGGTCCCCGTGCAACGCGACCACATCTCCCGGACGCAAGTGCTCCGCCCAAGTTCGAACGAACTGCTCGAGCTCAGAAGGGTCCCGTACAACAACCTGATATTCTCCGCTCATGCCGGTTCCATCGTAACTGGAGAAAATCCTCCTCGCGAGACCGCTGAGCGAAGGTCTTCGAACTACTCCCCGCCGAGGTAGGTACTGTTGTGCCGGAACTGTCCGAGGCCTTCGTATCGCCATCGCTGGGTGCCGTGCCGCCGGTACGATTTCTTGTGGTTCACCGTGGGGATTGACCGACCGCGCGTTCGCCGACGCATTTCAACGTCACGATGGCGGTACCGCCCTATGGCGTGCGCTCGAATCACTGTCGCGCAGAAACGATTGACCCGGTCACCGGGGACCGAGCCAATCGAATCTGTACCACTGCGTAAGCTCTCGACCTTATCGCCGGAGACGCCGGCGCAACACTGCGCCAGCGGCCAGCGCCAACGCCATCGTCGCCAGCGTCCCGGGTTCCGGCACTACGGTCAAGGTCACGTCATTCGCGTAGCCGGGCAGCGATCCGTAGTTGATCTGGAACTGGTTCGCACCCGCTGAGAAGGTCGCGCCGTCCGGCAGCCCCGAGAACGTGGTGCTGTCGATCGAACCCCAACCGCTGATGATCGGGAACACCGTCCCTAAGGTCAAGGGGTTGGGCGCGGTCACGGATAGCGTCGCCCCGTTGAGGGTCAGTTCATAAGCCGCGCTCATTAGCAGCTGATCATACTGTGATGACAATGCGCCCAACACTTCCACTTCAAACGTGCTACCAGAGTTGAACGTGACATCTCCTACGACGGTCAGCGCACCCGGGCTACTACCGGGCCGCACCGTAGCTCCACTCCCGACAATCAATCCGCCACGGAATGTGCCGTTGCCTTGCAACACTTGTCCGGCGCCAAGCGACAACGCGCCATCCAAACGTCCGGTTGCCGTAAGCTCCGCGCCAGCGTCCACTTGAATGGTGGAGCTGGCCGACAAGGCGCCGTTGCTCACCAACGACAAGACTCCCGCCATCACACGCGTGGGTCCAGTATGGAATTGATTGGTGTGGATTCGAAGTTCAGCGGTTCCGGCCTTTTCGAAACCCATCAACCCGCTGAAATGACCGTACCAGTCGGCCGATACAGATTGGTTCACGCGCAAAGTGCCCAGCGCCATCGACCGATTCGTCACGAAGGATTGGCCCAAGTTATGCGAATAGAGATTCCCCACGGTTTGGCTATGTCCATTCAAATCCAACGTCCCTCGAGTGCCGAAGCTGGGATCCCCAATCGTAAGCGACACGTTCGTCGGCAGTGCATCGTCTACGCCCAGCACCAGCAGCCCGCCCTGCCAGATTCGAGCGTTCGCAAAGGAGTTCCCCGCAACGTTCAAGTAGTTGGTACCCAGGTTGTTGTTACCCCCGGAAAAGTAGAACAGATCAGCAGTAGCGAAGATGGGCGCGTTCTCGATGATGATGCTCCCGCTCTGAGCAGAGAAGTTCACCGCAAACGGGCCCCAAATACCGCCAGTGATCCGCAACGTAGAGTTGTTCCAAACCGTGACGCGTGTCAGCGCGTTGGACACGAGCATCGGTCCGGACCAAGTGACGTCGCTTCCGTTGAACAAATGTAGGGCTCCACTGTACGAAGTGGACAGATCTCCGCCATACTGCACCAAACGATTGGTCACCGTGAACGTCCCGGAATTGACGATCAGCTGCCCACCATTGGTCAGGACGATCGGTCCCGCGCCCAGAGCATATGAATTGCTGACGTACAATCGACTATTAGGACTGTATCCAGAGACTCCAGCCACAATCATCCCACCCGAGAACGTATTCGAGCCGGTCAGCCAGAGATGACCGAACCCTGTTTTGACCAAGGGTCCGGAGCCGACGATCGCATTGGTGATGGTCAGAACTCGATTCGTGTCAACGTTAATCGTGCCGCCTCGCTCAAGCAGCGTGATCTCGCGGTTCCTTAAAGTCATCGTTCCGCTGACCTGTAGGACTCCGCCGTTGAATTCCAGAGCCGACCCCGCCGCACCGAGAACTTCGTTGGTGATGTTCAAAGTTCCTTCTTGCAACCGTGTGCCTCCACTCCATGTGTTCGGTGTGCCAGGTTTCTCCGCCAGTACAACAGTTCCCGAGCCAACTTTCCAAAGTTGGCCAGTGCCAAAGATCTCATTGGCCACGTACAGGGTCTGTCCCGCGCTCGCGCCAAGGCCACCGACCGGTCCCACGGCGATTCTCCGGTTCGGGTTGAGGTTCACATTACCCACCGCCATCAAGGTCCCGCCCTGAAGAACAATGTTCGTTTCGGTCAAGTCGCCTGGAACCGTCCCGAGCGCGTTGTCGTTACTGATCGCCAGGGCACCGGAACGGAGTATGTTAATCTCGTGGGTATTCGGCCCTGGCAAATACACGATGCTATTCGCGTCGCCGCCCACTTGTCCGATGTAGAGGTTGGTTCCCGCCCCCACGGTAGGGGTATAGACGAGATATCCACCACCGCCGCCCAACCGCACGTTGTTGTTGCCCCAAGCCACCGTGCCGCTGAACACGTTCGTCCCCAGCGCGGACCCGAGGAACGAGCTCTGCAGGTCCGGACGGAACGGATCACTGAAGTCGATCGCCGCATTTGTGCTGGCGCCCAATGCGTAGGTGGGTGCCGCGGCCCCTATCTTGGTGTACACATCATCAATGAAGCCTTGGTACAGGCCGTGTGCGTAAGCCACCGCGCCGCCCTGATTGACCGTCAACGTCGCGGTGCCAGCCAGCTGGGTACTTAGCCCGGCGAGTACCAACGAGCCACCGTTTACTATTACCGGTGCGCGTACAAAGCCCGGTCCAAGAAGGCGAACCGCGCCCTCCTCGATCTGGAGGGGCGCCGTGCTGTAGTTCGTTCCGTAAAGGTTCAGCACGTTGTTGCCCGTCTTCACTAAACTGACTGCACCGCTGACACCGCCCTCGTAGTGGATCTGGACGAAGTTTGTCGGATTCGCTACACGGAGCGCCGCCACGTTGGTGCTGAAAATGTAATGGCGGTGGACTTGTTCTGCCGTTTGATTGGTCGTGATGAAGAAACTCACGGTCAAATCGTTTCCGCCAAGGTCAACCCAGTTGATCGCGGTCGAGCCACTATTACCGAGCTTGAGCCCAGGTGCTCCCACAAAAGCGTTCGGTGCAGCGATCAGCCACCGGTTACCCCAGTCGCAGTTGAGCAAACCAGCGACATTGCTCGAGACCGCAATGACGAGGTTGTGGCCAGAAAGCTGCCCCGCACCTAGCCACACTGGCTTGTTTGTGATTACGATCGGATTCAGACTTGCGTCATCGTAGAATGCCACGCCCTGGTTCGTTCCGATGATGCCTCCTGCGATGATGTGAACCCCCTCACCGCTCCCGTTGTTGACCTTTGCCGCAAATCCGACAATCGCAACGATGGGAGCCAGGATCAGATTGGTCGTACCAGGAACAAAACGAAGCAGAGCGCCGTTGTACTGCGGATTGGCCGTTCCGCCCCATACGACCAGTTGATTGGTCAGCACCAAGTTTCCGACCGACAATGTCCCATTGCTTACGACAACCGCACGACTGAGGCCGAATTGTGGCGATGCCAAGGATGCGTCGAAAGTCTGGTTGGTCACCCACAAATGCATGCCGTCCTGAATGCGCGTTTCTCCGCTGTAGATGTTGCTCGCCGACAACACCACAATTCCGTACACCCCCCTGCCGCCGATCAACACGCTGTCCGATCCCGAAATCTGGCTCGTGATCACCAACGAGCCATGACCACCTCCGAATCTCCATTGGTTCGAAGCAAACCCATTCGCTACACTCACGTACGGCACGTACTTCGTGTGATCGAACAGAACTGGAGAGGCCGCCACAGTTCCCACTAGGGACCCGTTCCCCACCGCGCCGAGGAACGCGTTGGTGAACAATGGAGCGCGGAAATCGATCGTTTCGTCGTTGCTCTGGGGGCCGATAGCGATCGTGCCCGCACTGATCAGTCCCACGCGCGTGGTCAGCACTCCCTGCACACCCGCAAAGTTGAACGCAATCGCACCACCCGCATTCGTCACGTTGGCCCCGCTGCCTCCGATGGCCGCGGCAGAGTCGAACTGCAACGTACCCGCGTCGACTCGCGTACCGAGGCCATAGGTGTTATTTCCCGAAAACACCAACAAACCGTTCCCAGTTTTGATCAACCCACCGTTGGCAACGACTCCCGTGTTCGTGACAACCGTCACCATAGTCGGAGTGTTACCGCCGCCCACTTCCAGGGTCCTCTGTTGTCCGCCCAGATCGAGCCCGCCTTCGAGCCGCAACCCATTCCACACATTCTGCGCTTGGATACGCCAAATGGACCATCCCAGGACAATGTCGTTTTGGATCACGCGCCGAGCGCCCGTGCTGTTGGTCAACACTGGAATGCCCCCGGACGCTGCTGTGAACTGAAGCGGATTGCCAGAAAGCGTCAAACTGCCAGACCGCAGCCACAGGTTGCTTAGACTGAATGTGCCTGCCAAGTCATTGTTCGCCACGGTGGCGGACGCCCCGGAGTTGCTAAAAATCAGATACACCCCACTACCGCCGCCCGCCGGAGGAGCTCCGTAAAGCCAATTCGACGACGCCGACCAGCTCAACGTGCCTCCAAATCCGTTCGTCCAGGTGTAAGTCTGCGCCTGACCTCCCAACGCAGCCGCCATGATCGCTCCGACTATCCACATCCAGCGTGACCCGGGAACGCTTCTCATTGCATGTTCCTCCGAACTATTCGATTCTGACGGAAATATATGCCCACCATTCTTGGATGTCAGCACATCGATGGCTCCTCAACTTTCGATTCTGACGGAAGCATATGCCCACCATTCTTGGATGTCAACACATTCATGGCTCCTCAACTATGTCGCGAGTCCGTTGCCTCGACTCCAGGGGCAGCACACCGGTTGAGAACCAGTTCCTACTGCTTTGGTGCACCTCGATACGCAATCTGACCATGAGCACTCCGTCGATAGTACGCGTCGGATACTAACACTGTGCCATACTTTTGTAAATGCCGCCGGCCTCACAGTTCAGCCGGAATGGTCCACGGGGACCCATGGGGTTCTCACACCGCTTTCTCGAACCTCCGAACCTCGAGTTCAATCCCGACGAAACTTGCGCAGACGTTATGTGCTTGAGGAGAGCTCGAAAGCCCTTCTCCCGCATGGCTGCCAATCGAGCATCGTGGTGGCAGCCTTCTTTCACCCAATGGGGCAAGTCTTCGCGGCGGCAGAGCACAGAGAGCGAGATCCTCCGGGCAACGGCGCGAAAGCTCCACGAGTTTTTCGCGCATGGCGGGCGCTAATCACTTCAACTCCGTTACGGGGCGATGTGCCCCCTGGTGACCTCCTCTTCCCCAACGCGCCGACGGACCAGCCGAAGCTCCACAACGCACTTCCGTAAGAACGTGCCTCTCACCATGGGAAACCGGAACATCTCCGTTCAAAACGGCACCAGGAAACCTAGTGGGGAGTTACGCGTCCCAAACTCACCAAGTGGGCACTGCACACAAGACCTAAATTGCATCCGCGCGTCCCCCGCCGTGGGGAGACCAACCTGGCGCGCATAAGAAACGTGAGTTTCTCGGAAAGCTGGACCGCTGCGTATCCGACCACGTTAGGTCCACGCAGGGAGGACGGCGTGCATCGGAAAATCCCGGCACCGCAAACAACTCTGACAACTCCGGGTGCGAATTGCCCAACATTCACCGCG
>CAACVY010000056.1 GCA_900661335.1 uncultured bacterium
GGCCGGACCGGTCCGGCGATATTTGCGCCAGTCCGTCAAGCAGACCAGATCACGATAGCGAGCTTCGAAAGGCGAGCTTCAAAAGGAGGTACGGTCAACCGATCCGACACAAGTTGGGTTGACATCACCAATATCTGGCGCAGCGCGATTTCCTCGCACGTGCCAGTTCCGCCGGTTGGGCACGGAAGCCTCGCACGGTGACCATGGGTAGGGTGTGTATTGAGCGTCGCGCAAAAGCTCGCAGAAATCTCCCTCCCTACCGAGCGCGAATTGGCCGCCCAAGGCGTCTGAGACTTAGCGCTTTGAGCGCCAGCACGATGTGGGATCATTGGCGCTGCGCGAGCCCCATGCGCCCCCGATGCCTGCAAGAGATTTCAAGGTACGGCAACCGCCACACGCTACGATTGCTCTGCGTTTCGAACATGCAGAGCGCGATTCGTCGCAGCCTGCCTGAATAGCTCCGGGCACGAACATGCCATGTCGAAGACAGCGGCAGGCCCGCGTTCGTCGAGCGCTGGAACTCGCTATAGGATCGCCAGAGGTGGTGGCTGGGGGCACCTTGGACACCTCCCAACGTCTGAAGTTTTGCTCAGAACTTGGTGGTAAGAGTGGTGGTCGTGGGCTCGAAATCTTTCCTCCTTGTTCGCGAGCGCCCAACCCGATGCTCGATCCCGAACATTGAAAGGAACCGCTTCCGTCCAAATTCGCCCTTAGCGGTGGTCTTCAAACGCGTCACCTGGGGGGAGATGAATAAGGATCCACGATCCAGGTCAAGCTTTCTAGCAGTTTTCCACCATTGTGCGGAAGGATCGTCCACGGCGTCTGTGTACTTACCCAAGGACCGTACCGCTTGAAGGGACCGTGTGCCGTCTTGCCATTCCCACCGCCGGGCCTGCCATGTGCCCATGATCTCGAATGCCTCGCCCAAACGCCCGCCAAATTCCGGCAGCCACTCGGGGAGTTTCCCGGTTCGATAGTGACCCCAAACGTATCGCTGCTGCATCGCCTTGCATGCTGGGGAGTACGGCCGATCACGTGCTGGCGAAGGAAGTCTTTGAAGATTACCCTCGCATAGGCGTCGAACGGCGAGACACCCAGGCAAACTGCGAACTCACAGTTTTGATCACGGATTGGCTGGAATTGGCACATACCGTTTCTCCACAACATCGAACATTTCACTTCCACACGACGTCCAGAAATCACACGGTCCGCCTCGGAATCCGGGCACGCCGTAACATCGAGTCTCTTCACCGCGCACCATCCAGCCACAAGTTGTTCACCGATTCAGCCGCGTGCCGGGAAGACACAGTCGAATCCAACCGAACGAGCTATCCGCCCACCGTCCCGGACTCCTTTTCGGATACAGACGCCCTGGAGCGTCCCTGTAATAGCGGCGAGCATTCAGACATCGGGACCTGTAACATGGTATTGCCTCGCTCAGCTGTGTTGCGCCGTAAGCCACGACACCAGCGGACGCGGTTGTTCGCATTTCTGGCCTGGCGTGGGCTTGAATCCCACCCACTCGATACCATCCACGCCCTACAACCGCTTGGTCATGACTTCGAGAGTCTCAGGGCTGTTGTCCACCAAAATAAACCACCGCCCCTATTCGAGCGCAGCGACGCCCGTTGTGCCGCTACCAGCGAAGAAATTTAACATCAAGGCTCCGAGGCGAGACGCAGCTCGGGTGATACGGCGCAAAATGCCGGGCAGCTTCTGGGTTGGGTAGCCCGTCTTTTTGGATCCGCTCGCCGGAACGATCGTGTGCCACCAGGTGTCCGTCGGTAATTTACCGCGAGCCGCCTTCTCGGGCCGCCCAGTCCTGGAGCCATGTAAAGGGATACGAGCGATCTCGTCCGTGTTGAACATGTGTTGCCCGGACATTTGGCTTACAAGAATGATGTTGCCGTGCTTGGGGGCCACCGATCCCGCGGACGCCCATCGGAGTCGTACGCTCAGATGATCTCGTTCAAGAAGGACTCGCGCTTGAAGATTGGGTGAAGCAAGACTTTGCAGTAGTGCACCTCACGATATCCACGTGGAAGTAGAAACATCCGTGCGGTGACAACAGACGGCGCGCTTTGACCAACGCGGCTCGAGAAAATCCAAATAGCCGTGGACATATCAGCCCAACGTTTTTCCCGGCGACGACACTTTGGTAGCGGCATCCTTGAAATCTGACGCAGTCGCCGCTCTTTGAACGTACACTCTTGAGCTGCTTCCGTTCCTGGATCTTGCCGGTGTTAAACGGCGGATCAACGTAAATCAAGTCCATGGACTCGGTCGGGAGTGCCCCACGAACCTCCTCGGCGCAGTACACCCTGCCAACGGTGTCAGGTCTCAATAGGTCGGTCTTCATGGCACGTCAGCCCCGGAGCGACTCACCGCTGCATCCGCCCGTCCTTCTTTGCGCGTTCTTCAAGCTTTTTTTGGTTCTCTGTCCTCGGCAGTCGAGAAACGCCTCCAAACACAGGAGTCCGTGGCCTCGTCATTCGAACAACACCATCCACGGCCCACCACGACAATAACTGCGCCTCGCGATAGCTTATCGTCGAACCCGGCTTGGAGCTGGACCCCGACAGAACACGTTGTTACTCCTGTAAGGGGCGTTCATCGGCATCGATCGGAAGGCCACGGTGTCCAATGCGATCTTCGCCCTGCGGCACTTCCCGGTTCGAAGATGGCGGCCGAGCAGCTCCGAAATGCACCTTCGCCTCAACGAACCCTACATCAGGCCCGCCGAGTCTTGGCCATTACCTGCACACCACAGAACTCGGAGTAAGACCACGGCGCACGGACGAACACCTCTTTCTGACTCAGCAGCATCCCGCGCGCCCACGAACTCTTGCACGTCCACAGAGCCAGCGCTCCCATGGAAGCTGGCCGTGGTTCGCGAACCGTCCTCCATCCATGTAGAATCGACTCACATTCGTTCGGAGAAACGCAACGCCTATGGCATTCGATCTTTCGAGTCGGTTTGCACAGCGAATCGGGGGCCGACAGTTCGGCCAGTCGGAACAGTTGTACAAGTTCGAAAAAATCAAGCGTGCCAAAGCGGCTGCTCGGGTCGCGCGGCCGCACGTAGAACTCTTGGACTTCGGCGTGGGCGAGCCGGACCAAATGGCGCCGGTCCCCATTCGCGAGGCGCTGAAACGAGCCGTAGACGATCCAGCGAACCGCGGATATGCCGACAATGGCATCCGCGAGTTCAAACTCGCGGCGGCTCGGTACATGAAAGAATTCTTTGGGGTAGAAGACCTAGATCCGGACACCGAAATCAACCACAGCATTGGTTCAAAGTCGGCCTTGGCCATGCTACCGCTGTGTTTCGTAGATCCAGGCGACGTCGTGCTGACGACCGTGCCCGGCTACCCAGTGCTGGCCACGCATGCGCGGTATCTCGGTGCCACTATCGGGACGCTGCCCCTGCGGGAAGAGAACGGCTTCCTCCCCGACCTCGATGCCGTGCCGGCGGATGTCCTCAAGCGCACGAAGCTCATCTACGTCAACTACCCAAACAACCCCACCGGCGCCGTTGCCACGCCGGAGTTTTTTGACCGGCTCATCGCCTGGGCTCAAACGCACAATATCCTCATCGTCCACGACGCGGCGTACGCGACACTCGTGTACGACGTACCCCGGCTCTCCATACTCTCGCGCCCCGGCGCGAAAGAGTGCGCGCTCGAACTGCATTCGATGAGCAAATCCTACAACATGACTGGCTGGCGGTTGGGATTCGTGGCCGGACCCGCCCGCGCGGTGCGCGCTTTTGCGGAAGTCAAGGACAATACCGACTCCGGTCAATTTAAGGCCATTCAGGTGGCCGCGTGCGCTGGCATCGCGGACATCTCACTCAGCGAAGCAATCCGCGAACACTATCGCGGCCGTCTGGTGAAGCTCGTGGCCGCTCTTCGCTCCGTCGGCTTCGACGCCCGGATGCCCGGCGGCACGTTTTATCTGTACGTGCGGGCGCCCCGAGGTGCCGGCGATACCGATTTCCCCAACGCGGAAGCCGCCTCGCAGTACCTCATCCGTGAGTGGTCCGTCTCCACCGTGCCCTGGGACGATGTGGGCGCCTACCTACGGTTTTCGGCCACGTTCGAGGCCCGGGACGAGCGAGACGAAGACCGCGTTGTGGACGAATTGCGCCGACGGCTCCAGGCCGCGCAATTAAGGTTTTGATTGTGCGCGCACCTCGCCCCACATATCCCGAAGCGCTGGAAATTGCATGGCTGAAGCGCGCCATGAAGTGGACCGGCGCCGAAGAGCCAGAGACTGCTTGCGATCAACTTATGTCGGCGGTGCGCGAGCTCTCGAACCGTTTCACTACTGAACGCGAACCCGGCTTCGGCCACTACGGAGCCAGCGCGCGGCTGCTGGCCGCCTACGGATTGTTCTTTTTTCCTCAAACCTACGTCCGCGCACGGTTGGTCCTAACTGAATGTCTACGCCACGGCGTCCGACCCGGCGTGGAACGCTCCGCCCACTTGCGCTGCATTGACCTCGGCGCCGGAACCGGAGCAGCAGGTTTGGCGGTGGTGGACGCGTTGCGCGCCGCCGGACAACGAGGCCGAGTGCATTGGGTGGCCGTGGAACGGGCGGGGGCCGCGGTCCGTCTCGCCGGCGAACTGGGCCGAGAATGCCATCCGCGCGGACGCCTAACGATCGAACCGGTCATCGCCGACGCTCGTACATGGGAACCAACTGAACCGGCCGATCTGGTCATCGCAGCGTTCAGCCTCAACGAGCTCTTCGAAAGGGCTCCCGAGGAAGAGCTCGTGCAATGGACGTACCGATCGCTTCGGTGGCTGCGACCCGGCGGATGGCTCGTCCTCATCGAGCCTGCCACTCGTCCTTGCGCGCTGCGCCTGGAGCGCCTGCGTGACCGCTTGGCTACCCGGGAAGATTGTTCGATCCTTGCGCCGTGTCCCCATCGCTCGCCCTGTCCCATCTTGGCGTTGGGAAATCCAAACGTGTGGTGCCACGACGTCCGTCGTTGGTCGCCCCCGCAAAGCCTTCGATGGATCAACCGACGATTGCACCGGGATATTCAGCACCTCCGCTGGAGCTTTTTGGCCTTGCGCAAAACGTCCCCCGAACCCGAACCGGCCCAGTGTCCGGTTCCGTTGGCCGAGGGACGGTTGGTGGGACCCGTGGAAGATCGCGCCGGCAGGATCCGGTCCCATCTATGCGCGGCGGATGGCTCGATGCGCGTGTGCGAAATACTCACGCGCAACCTGACCAAAGAGCGTCGGCGGGAATTGTCGCGATGGCTCGAACGAGGCAGTCGCGTACGATTCCTGGATCCGACCACCGTCGGCAACGGCCGAATTCTCCGCGGCCGCGACGTAGAGGTCCTCTTCACGTTCGAGCCCTAGTCGGCCTGCAGCTACCGTGGCGTCATTCACGCTCCTGGGTGTCGTTCCTTCAGGGCGCCATGTTCGCTGGGGTCCATTCCGCGCCACTGGCCACCAGCCTCGCAGGTCCAAAGATTGTCTCGACCTCGTAGACGCCACAGCCTAGACTGACATCCAGTGATATCCAGGGAGTCACGATATGAAGCCGCCTTGTTGTTCTCACCGGAGGAGACTCGCGGGGGCGATGCTCACCACGCTGTGGGCGGTTTCCACGCTGGCACAATCCACCGGCACGACCCCGCCCAGCGGCATCCGACCTTGGACGAACTATCAGGTCATCCTCTGGATCGGCGATTCTGTGCGTCGTCAGCCTGACCGCTTCCCGGCGTTACTGGACCGCATGCGCGAGCTCGGCGCCACCGCCGGCATGGTTTTTGGTCGCGAGGACCCCATGCCGTGGGTGCGCGCGGGCGTGCCGTACTACGTCGAGAACATGATCAATCGGGGCCTGTGCCTCAAGTGGAATTCCCGCGTACGCGACTGGAGTTCCTGGATCGACGAATGGGCCCGAACGCGGGATCCGCGCGCCTTCGTCCGCGAGTACGGGCTCTACGATCCCACGTGGCGAGCATGGGCTCGCGCCGAGGCGCGCGCGAGCGCGCGCCTGAACGCACCCCATCAGCCTTTGGCCTACAACTTGCGGGATGAGCTGTCCATCACCGTCTCCGCCAACCCCTTCGACTACGATTTTTCCGAGCCCACGCTCGAAGCATTCCGAGCCTCGCTGCGGCGACGCTACGGGCAACTCGAGGCGCTGAACCGCGCCTGGGGCACTCGGTTCGCCGCATGGTCGGATGTCCGGCCATTTTCCACGGACGAGATCAAGCATCGAATGGTCACGGGCGACGCCCATCCTCGAGGGCAGCCGGACTGGTCTGCGCTCAGCCGAATCCGGTTCGACCCCACATCCGCTCGTCAGCACCCCGAGCGCTGGAACTTTGCTCCCTGGTGCGAGTTTCGGTCGTTTCTCGACGACACATGGGCTAGCCTCCTGGATGAACTGCGCCAGACCGTGCACCAAGAAGATCCGGCCACGCCGGTGGGCATCGAGGGCACTCAAATGCCCCATGCGTTCGGCGGATTCGACCTCTGGAAACTGGCTCAGGTGTGCGATTGGATGGAACCCTACGACATCACGGGTGCGCGTGCCATCCTGGGCTCCTTCATGCCAGGCCGTCCCCTTCTGAGCACCATTGGCGAGGCCGATACCGCCCGCGCCCGCCGTCGGCTCTGGCATCTGCTCCTCGAAGGCGATCGCGGGTGCATCGTCTGGTGGAGCGAGGACTGCATGGACACCCAATCCCCCACCCTGGCCTTGACGGCGAAAGGACGCGCGTTGGCCCCCGCGTTGCATGAGATGCGAAGTCCGCTCGCCTCGTGGATACTCCGCGCCGAACGCGAATTCGATCCGGTCGCCATTCACTACTCTCAGTCCAGCATCCAAGTGGCCTGGCTGATCGAATCCACGGTGGACGGCCGCACATGGCCGCGCCGGTTTTCAAGTTACGAAGCTCGACACAACCGCCACGCCGCACGCCGGATGGCGGTGCTCCAGGCGTTGCGACGTGCCGGGATTTCACCGAAGTTCCTCGCCACCGCACAGATCGAAGCCGGCGAATTGGAACGCGGTTGGCGGGTGATTGTACTGCCGAGCTCGTATGCACTGTCGGACGCTGAGGTGACCGCATTGCGACAGTTCGAACGACGCGGCGGTCGTGTGCTCTACGACGGAGAGCCTGGTGCGTTCGACGAGATCGGCCGCCTGCGGACCCAACCCGTCTGGCCCGATCGTGGCGATCCAGACGATGTGGCCTCGGCGGCCCTGGAGGTCGCGCGACCGCCCGTAGGCTGGACGCCCACCGAGGTTCCCGTCGTGGCCTATCGGTACCGCTGCACGACTCGCCGCGAGCCGGTGCGCTTGGTCGCCTTCGAATATGACACGGCGGCGCAGATGAACGAGGATCTCCAAGTAGTCGAGCGCTCGCCGGAACGCGCGGTGACTCTCCAGGTCACCTTCGACGAGCCAGGCTGCGTATCGAACCTCACCACTGGACAGCGACTCGGTCAAAGGAGTTCCGCGCGAATCGAGGTGCACGCCGAGCGCCCCACTATTCTCGCAATCACGCGCACGCCCCCGCCCGAACAGGGAGATTTGGTCGAGTGGTTGTCTTCGCTGTGAAGCGCGGCGCCAACCGGGTGGCCCCCTATGTCCGCGTAGGAAAGCTCGGCGGCCCAAGAGCCCACGCCCTCGTCACACACCCGCTCGCGCCAGGGCCGAAGAGAACCGCTCACCAGCACGGCTTTACTTCCGGGTGTACAGCCACCATTCGCGACGCGGTGGCTCGATGTAGCCGCACAACCCATCGCACCGCGGATCCAACTCATAAGGTTCAAAGATCCGCAGGCTGCCATCGGCCATCGCCATGTTCGCCCGGCGACCGTGACGAAAGTGGAAGTGCGGCGGCGGAAAGTTGTCCAGCACATACCACTCCTCCAACATCGGTCGCGTGGGCGAGGCCGGCGCCTGCCAGGTGTTGATCTGTATGCAGTCGCCCCACGCGATGGTGTCCGAGGGATGGGTCACGTCCTGGATCGTGTAGACCCCCATGCGCGACGCGCCGGGGAGATCCGCCAGCATATAACCATTCAATCCGTAGCCGTAGCTCGCAATGCGGAATTTCCGTTTGAAGTACGGCGCGTGGTAGGGCAGCGCCGGGCAAATCTCCACGCCTCGTCCGCCACTTAGGTAGGGTGCCAGGCGCGCGCGGCTTACATCCAAGGGACGCTCGCCCTCCGCCCCTCCTCGGCCCGGCTCGAAGCCCCAGTACCACAGAACGCCATCCGGCAACTCTTCGCGAAATGGAAAGAACCGTCCGTTATGGTCCGCCAAATAGGCGAACCAAGCGGTCTGCATTTGCCGCAGATTACTGGCACAGGCCGCCCGCAACGCCGCTTGTCGCGCTCGAGCGATCGAGGGAAACGCCAAGCCGATCAACAATCCGATCACCGCGATCACGGCCAGTAGCTCGAGAAGGGTGGTTCCCCTCAAGCCACGTCCGCGTACCGCCCGCCGCGGACGAATGACGAAGTTCATTTCTGTTCGGCCGAACCGCCGAGAGCGAACCAACGGCGCCGCATCAACCAAGCCAGACCCACCGCGATCCACACGGTCGCGCCTGTCCAAGGCTCCGGCACCACGGTGATGTTGTCCAGCGCGACGTACGCTGGGGTGTTCATGCCCCACGGGCCCACGTCGGAGGAATCCAGCTCGAACGTGAGCTTGCGGACCGATGCGCCCAGGCTACTCAGGTCCACCCAGGTCCACATGTCAACAATATAGTCCTGGGCCGGATCCGAGAACCGGTAATCCGCAAGGTAAAATTGCACCGCCCCCGTCGGCAGGTCCGAGACATCCCAGCCGCGAATGGTCAGCAGGAACCAATCGGGGTCGTTGCCACTGGAACCGCCAAATTTTTTGGCGAACGCATCCCCGTCGCGCATGGACAAGTACGCGTAGGTAGTGTTGTTGACGTACAGGCCCTGAAGCTGAACATCGGTCGGGAAGGTGATGCGCATTTCCGCGCTCGCGCCTGACCCCGTGCCATAGCCCACCGCATAGTGATGACTCCCGCCGACGCCGCTGCCGGAGATGGCGGAGAATTGATTGTTGTATCCCGGCGTGGTGGTGTCCGTCCATGTGGATACAGCAAAACCGTTCCAACTCGTAAACGAGCCCCACACCGCCCACGAGTTCGCGAACTGAGCTCCGCCGCTCGAAAACCCTCCGGTGTAGGGCAACGCGGAATTGATGGGCAGCCCAAACTCTTCGAAGTGAATCGTGGTTCCAAATGCCGCCATCGCCCAAGCGATCCACGGCAGAAAGACAGTCCGAGGCATCATCGTCTCGTTCCTTTCGCGGGAACGGCGATCCGCCTTGCCCGGCCCAAACTCCCGGAGACGCCACCTGCGATCTCAGGAACGAGAGCCTGGAACGCTTCACCGAGCAGGTCCGGCTCGCCCTGTCCGGGCTCGTCTTCTGGCTTCCGGCTTTCCTACTCTCCCGCCTTCCCACCCGCCACGCCTTGGTGGACGCTCTGCGAGTAGTGGCACGATGGGATTTCGTGTCCGGTTACAGCGGCGCGACCGCGTCCGATTCTCACGGACTTCCGTTCGCCCGAACAGTTCCGATTCCCTGGGCATCCATGATAAGAATCTTTCCCAGCCTTGCAAGCCATGGCACACAAGCCGTTTACACGGTCGAGGGGCATGGCGGGATCGAGTCATCACCGCGCCTCGCCGCACCGGCGCGCCTGCACTGGGACATGCAGGCCTCTCTACGCCTCGCCCACCGAACGAGGAAGTTTTAGCGCCGCGAGAAGCGAGAAGCGCAGCTCCGCCGAGCGGAGCCGCGCCAAGCTCCGGCCCTCGACACGTCCAACGTCACCGGCCGAGCTGGACCAGCCGGAACACCAGTTCGTCCGGCGCACGAGGCTCGACGTCGCCGACCACCTCGCTGTTTTCCGGAATCTTACCTTCCAAGATCTGCCGCGCCAGAACGTCCACCACGCGCCGTTGGATCACGCGTTTGAGCGGACGCGCGCCGAATGCAGGATCGTATCCTTCCCGGCACAGCAAGTCTTTGGCGGCGTCGGTCAAGCGCAAGGTAATGTGCCGCTCGGCCAGGTACTTGGATACGCGCTCCAGCTGGATGTCTACGATTTGCCGGACCTGATCCATTCGCAGCCGATGGAACAGCACGATTTCGTCGATCCGGTTGAGGAACTCCGGCCGGAAGTGCTTTTGTAGCAGCGCCATGACCTGTTCGCGCATCCGTTCGTACACCGCGTCGCCGGGAGAGGCGTCGGGATGACGATGAAGCGTGTCGGCGATGATGTCGCCGCCCAGGTTGGAGGTCATGATAATCAACGTGTTGCGGAAATCCACCGTGCGGCCCTGACCGTCGGTCAGGCGGCCTTCGTCGAGGATCTGCAGCATGACGTTGAACACGTCATGATGGGCCTTTTCGATCTCGTCGAACAGCACCACCGTGTACGGCCGGCGCCGCACGTGTTCCGTCAGCTGACCGCCTTCCTCGTAACCCACATACCCCGGCGGGGCTCCGATCAAGCGGCTGACCGTGTGTTTCTCCATGTACTCGGACATGTCAATCCGGACCATGGCGTTTTCGTCATCGAACAGAAACTCCGCCAAAGCCCGAGCCAACTCGGTCTTGCCCACGCCCGTCGGGCCCAGGAAGATGAACGACCCAATGGGCCGGTTGGGGTCCTGCAAGCCCGAGCGAGCGCGACGCACGGCGTTGGACACCGCGGTGATCGCCTCATCCTGCCCGACCACTCGGCGGTGCAGGATTTCCTCCATGTGCAAGAGCTTCTCGCGTTCGCTTTGTAACAGCTTCGCGACGGGAATACCCGTCCACGCCGCCACGACTTCTGCAATGTCCTCCGGGCCGACTTCTTCCTTGAGCATTTTCCGCTCGCGCTGCACCTCGGCCAGGCGCTGGCGCGTCTCCTGGATTTGTTTTTCGAGCTTCGGAATACGGTCGTAGCGGATTTCCGCCGCGCGCTCGAGATCCCCACGCCGTTCGGCGGTTTCTTGCTCCGCCTTGAGCAGGTCGAGGCTGCGGGTCAGCGTGCGCAGATCGGCGATCAAATCTTTTTCTTTCTGCCAGTGGGCTTTCAGTTGCGCACTTTGGTTCCGAAGCCGCGCCAACTCTTCTTCGAGGCGGCGGCGCCGCTCCAAAGAGTCCGGGTCGGTTTCCTTCTGCAGCGCTTGACGCTCGATTTCGAGCTGGAGAATTCGACGCTCGATCTCATCGATCTCTACCGGCATGCTGTCGATTTCCATGCGCAAGCGGCTGGCGGCCTCGTCCACGAGGTCGATGGCTTTGTCCGGCAAGAATCGATCGGTGATGTAGCGATGAGATAGCACCGCGGCTTGGACCAGCGCGGTGTCCTGAATCCGCACGCCATGATGAACTTCGTACCGCTCCTTCAGGCCGCGAAGGATCGCGATGGTATCCTCCACCGTGGGTTCGTTGACTCGAACCGGTTGGAAGCGGCGTTCAAGCGCCGGGTCCTTCTCAATGTGCTTGCGATACTCGTCCAATGTGGTGGCGCCGACACACCGAAGTTCACCCCGGGCCAACGGAGGTTTGATCATGTTGGAGGCATCCACGGCGCCCTCCGCGCCCCCAGCGCCCACCAGCGTATGAAGCTCGTCAATGAAGAGGATGATCTTGCCTTCGGCCGCGAGCACTTCCTTCAGGAACGCCTTGAAGCGATCCTCGAACTCGCCGCGATACTTGGCGCCGGCAATCATGGCCCCCAAGTCCAAGGCAATGATGCGGCGGTCTTTGAGTCCTTCCGGCACGTCGCCGGCGACGATGCGTTGCGCCAACCCTTCCACAATCGCGGTCTTACCCACGCCCGGTTCCCCAATGAGCACCGGATTGTTTTTGGTGCGGCGAGAAAGCACCTGGATGACGCGGCGGATTTCCGCGTCCCGCCCGATCACCGGATCTAACTTTTTTTGTCGGGCGAGTTCGGTCAGATCGCGGCCGTAGCGCCGGAGCGCATCGTATTTGTCCTCAGGGTTTTGATCCGTCACCCGATGCGTACCCCTCACCGCTTGCAGGGCCTGAAGGACGGCCTCCGGTGTCACCCCCAACTCTTTGAGAAGTCGCGCCACGGGAAGATCCGCGGTCTGCGCCATCGCCAGCAGCAAATGCTCCGTGCTAATGAACTCGTCCTTCAACTGCGTCGCCACGGATAACGACGCGTCCAACACGCGGATCAGTTCCCGCGACAATGTCCGGTCCGCCAACGCGGTTCCCTGAACCTTCGGCAGGGAATCCAACCGACGCTCCACTGCCCCGCGCAACGCTGGCACCGCGACGCCGAGCCGGGCTAGCAACGAAGGCACGATGCCCTCGGTTTGGTCCAACATCGCGAACAACAAGTGCTCGGGCACAACCTCGGGGTGGCCGCGGTCCGACGCGAAACGTACGGCCGCTTGCAACGCTTCCTGCGCTTTAATCGTAAATCGGTCCATCGAAATCATGTGAAATCACCTCGCGTAGGCACCTAGCAGGTTTTGTGCCAGGAGCCGGGCTTCATTTCAAACGAGGTTTTACGAGAAATTTGCCGCCTCGGAAAAGAAAGGGGCGGTGCCAAGTTGGCGCAGTGGGACAAGATGGCGCACATAAGTCGACCCACTGGAAAGGCAATGGCCGGCGAGGGGAATGCGCAGACGCGTGCGGTCATCGACTCGCCCCGGCAAGTCAAAACGAACTTTCGAATCGGCATGTCCTGGGCGGTGGTACTTGCGGCTCGTAACCCGAACCGATTTCGCCGAACCGGAGACTGGGAAATACCAAGGCCAGCAGAGGCACGTGCCTCATAAAGTTCGAAGCAACACACGTCCTGAGTGGATCCGCCCTGGCTTTCACGCCGCGCCGGCGCTTGGTAGCAAACACGCGCGAACCTCGGGCGCATCTCTAGCGCTGGGAACCGTTCAGGCCGCCCATTGCCAGACCCGCCGCCGCAAGCCCGTGGCTTGCCACCCTAGAAACCGGCGGCTTGACCCAGGATGACCGGCTTGAAAACCCCCGGGCAACTGCGCTACGGTCCTTTAAATCGGATGGGCATTATGTCCAAATCACGACTCGTGGGTGCGTGGGTGGCCGCCACACTCCTCGGATCCGTTGGATCCGGTTGCGTGACGTATTACGAACAGGAACTCACCGCCCTCGAACAGCGGCGGCGAGAAGACCTGCGCCTTCTCCAAGAACGGGTGCGAACCGTGGAAGGGCGCATCGAAGGAATGGAACTTGAGCTGCAGCGGGTCGCCGCAGAACTGGAGTCCGTTCGACGGCTCGCCGCTAGCTCCGGGGACGCCTCTCTGAAATTGGTCCAGCCCAAGCTTCAAGAATTGGAGCAACGGCTGGCACGGCTTGACGCCGCACGCGAAGCCGACCGGCAAGCGATTGTAGACGAATTGAGCCGGCGCGTCGCGGATCTCCTCAAGCGCGCCACACCATCCACGCCGCCGCGGACATCTTCGACGAGCGCTCCGCGGCGACCCGGGGTGAGCACCGGCTACGAACACGTCGTGCAACCGAACGAAACGCTTTCGGCCATCGCCGCGGCCTACGGCGTCAGCGTTAAAGCCATTCAAGAGGCCAACAACATTACCGATCCTTCCAAATTGCGTCCGGGACAAAAGCTCTTCATTCCGGAGAGGTGATTCAAGGTTGCCATGAGCCACGTGTCTCGATTGTGGTTTCTCCGAAAAGAAAACGGAGCGGTGTACGGGCCCGTGGCGGAAGAGGTGCTCGCCGCTTGGGCAGCGGATGGTCGCGTGGCGCCAGAGGACTTCATCTCGCCCGATCAGATCATCTGGACCCCACCGAATGAGCTGCCGTCGCTGGGCATGGAGTGGATGATTGAGCTCGGTCCAGGGCTTGAGTACGGGCCCGCACATGAACGCGCGTTGCTGGCCTTGGTGGACGAGGGCGCAGTCGAACCGCCGGTGCGTCTGCGAAACATCCACACTGGCGAGGTTCGCGTGGTGGGTGCCCCCCCGCACAAAGGCGACACGCAACGGATCACAGCGGAAGCAGCCCCACCCACTAAACCAGTCGCGGGCGCTATCGAATCCTCGGCACCCGTTCCCACGCCAGCGGAAGACCGCGCAACGCTCTCGGGTTCCGCCGACGGCCTCGTCGCCACGATGGAGGCTGTGGCCACGGATACGGCGATCGCCGAAATCCCGTCCGACGCAGGAGCGGGAGCCTCAGAACCTTCCACACCGAATACGGTCCCATCCACCCAACCGGGACCCTCCACGCCGGCTCGAACCCTGAGTTGGCAGAAGGTGGCGCACGAGCGTGATTTTTACGAGAAAGAAGCGGCACGGTGGCAGGCCTTGTACGAGCAAGAACGCACCGCATACCAAGACCTCCAACGGCAGTACGACGAGCTGGCGCAGCGCGCGGAGCAGGAACGGCTAGAATGGGATCGCGAACGAGACCAGCTTCGCCGTCGGATCACCGAGTTGGAGGAGGAGCTCGGTCGCGCGGCAGAACGGAATCGTTCCGCAGATGCCCAACTGGTGGAGGCCTACCACGAGCTGATCCACAACTTCGAGCTCCTGAGCTCTCAGGTGATGGCCAAGGACCAAGAAATCCAAACGCTTCGGGGAGAAGTGGACGCTCTTCGCCGCGAGCGCGACACGCAATGGGAAGAAATCCAACACAGCCGGCGGCGAGAAGCCGAACTCCTGCAGCAAACCCGGCAGCGCTTGGAAGAACTCGAACACGCACACCTGGAGCTGCTGCGCTCGTACCGTGACTTGAATGATCGTTACATCCGCTTACGTTCTGGTGGAGTCCCGGCGAGCCCCGCCGCGCCGGAATCCGGTGGCGGCAGCGAGCGGAGACCTTCCGAACCCGGCGCAGACGCCTCCTCGGGCCCGCGAGTGCGACTGTGGCGGTAAACCTTCGTCGCAGAGGAATCTCGAAAGGAATGTCGTGAACGTGGATCGCATGCGAATCACTCAACAGGTTCGGACCGTTGGATCTGTTCACCGCACAGCGTGGCGGTCATGGGCATGGGTATGGATGGTGGCCATGGCCACGGGGCTCGTCCCACTGACAACCCCGGCTACGCCGTCCTCTTCCGACAGCAAAGAGATCTTGGCCAACGCCAGCAAAGCGGCGCGCATCCTGGCCTTGATCTTGCCCCGCACTCACCTTCAACGCACCGAGCTCAACGACACCATCGCGCTCCGCGCCCTGGAGATCTACGTCGATTCCCTGGACTTCGATCGAACCTACTTTCTGGCCACGGACGTCGAAGAATTTCGCCGAGATGCGCACCGCTTAGACGAGATGCTGGCGGCCGGGGACCTCTCCTTTGCCTTCCGCGTGCACGAACGTTTCATGGACCGGATGCGGAACCGGGTTCAGTTCGTGGACGAAATTCTCAAACAAGGTGTGTCCCTGACCAACCGCGACACCTACATCTGGCGGCGGCGCGATGCCCCCCGCGCGGCCAGCGAGGCCGAATGGAATGACCTTTGGCGACGAAAGATCGCCAACGAATACGTCGCCCGGCTCGTGGCCGTCGAGATGGCCAAGGACTCCACGAACGATCCCCCCCGCACCTCCGCGGACCGCACGAAGAAAGAGCCGGAGGTCATCGGGGAAGAATCGGATCGAAAGGACCCGCACCTCAGCCCGGAAGAGTTCATCCGCAAGCGCTACCGGCAGTTCAAGACGTTCATGGAAGACAGCGACGAGGAGTCCGTCGTAGACAGTTTCCTCTCGGCATTCACGCGCGCCTACGACCCGCACTCGGAATACATGACGGCCGCCCGCGCCGAAGACTTTGATATTTCGATGCGGCTCTCACTGGTGGGAATCGGCGCACAACTCAGCAGCGAAGACGGTGCCGCCAAGATCGAACGGATCATCCCGGGCGGCCCCGCGGATCGCGATGGCCGCTTGAAGGTCGGCGATCGCATCATCGCCGTGGGCCAGGGCGATGAAGAACCCGTGGACGTTCTGCACTGGCCCCTCTACAAAGTGGTGCGCCTCATCCGCGGAGAAAAGGGGACCAAGGTGACCCTGGTCTATTGGCCGGCCTCGGATGTTTCAGGCGCAACCGAGCGGAGGATCACGCTGGTCCGAGACGAAGTCCGTTTGGAAGAACAAGCCGCCAAATCGCACGTGCATACCGTGCCAGGCCCGGATGGCCGTCCCCGTTCGCTGGCGGTGATTACGCTCCCGGAGTTCTATGCCGACTTCAAGGCTCGTTCGGGTGAAGGCCGCCGAAGCGCCACCGACGTTCGCAAGCTGTTGGAGAACCTGCAGGCGACCCAGCGCGTGGATGGAGTGATTCTCGACCTGCGACACAACGGCGGCGGCTCGCTGCCCGACGCGATCGAAATTGCCGGCCTCTTCATCCGGAACGGCCCGATCGTCCAAGTCCGCGACACGCGCGGCGTGCAAGTGCTCAGCGATCCGGATCCTGACCAAGTCTATGACGGTCCCCTCGTTGTGCTGGTCAGCCGCACCAGCGCCTCCGCCTCCGAAATCGTCGCCGCCGCGCTGCAAGACTATGGGCGGGCTGTCATTGTGGGAGACCGGAAAACCCACGGCAAGGGAACCGTGCAAACCCTTCTGCCCCTCGATAATCGGAACCCCGCACTTGGGCAAGCGAAGATCACTACCGCCGCGTTCTACCGGATCGCCGGCGGCTCCACTCAGCTCCGTGGGGTCAGTTCGGACATCGTCGTGCGCTCCGTCCTCGATGCGATGGAAATCGGCGAGGAATTCCTGCCCCACGCCTTGCCATGGAGCGCCATCGATCCAGCCTTTTACGCGGTTCTCCTGAACCAAATTCCCCCACTGGACGTGTTGCGCGAGCGCTCGGAACGCCGGCGCGCCGAACAGCCGGCGTTCAAGGCGCGAGAGGAGCTGATCTCCCGGCTTGAAAGTCGGTTGAACACACCGGAAATCTCTCTGGATTTCTCCGAACGCCTGAAGATGGCGCGCAGCGAGCGGGAACTCGATCAAGCTCAGCAAGAGGCGTTGAAAACCAGCGACGCTGACTCCGAGGGCGATATCACGCTGCGAGAGGCCCTCAACATCCTGATGGACATCGTGCTCTGGAAAGAGTCCCAGACCTCCAGCCGCGCAGTGGCGACCCGTTAGCCCGCTCCGGCTCGAGTG
>CAACVY010000055.1 GCA_900661335.1 uncultured bacterium
GGCACAAACTGGGAGAATAACCCTCCGAACGTCAACGAGGCGAACGATCCTTCGGCGAACCGAGGAAGCCCCGAGGGAAAGTTGGCACAAGCACATCGCCCCACGTCGCCGCTCCAAATGAAAGGGGAATGCGTTGCTGCGGAAGAAACCTCACGGCGGCCAGCGAACCCTCGACGGCAGTTTCATTTTTTTCGACACTTCTCGCACAGCACCGGTTCACAGATTCGACAATTGGGAGGACATACTTTTCCTCAGGGTACTACAGTCAATTGCACTCTGCCATCGGCATCCAAACTATAACTGCCATCGAGGGCTCGCCCTCGGATCGCCAAGCACATCGGCTCCAACGTGTTGGTCGGATCGACAACCGCCAGTCGCAGTTCGTACTGTCCAGGATCCACGGGAACCGAATAAGTGTCTGTGAACTGAACCGGTGGATTGGATGGTAACACCTGTCGAAGGTCCGTCGAACTTGGAGCGCGCCACACGAGGCGGCCGCCCGAATCGTACAGTCGCCATTCGACTTGCCAGCCACGGTACGTAGGGCTCGTCCCTCGATTGACCCAAGCGCTAGTGAAAGTGAAACGACCGGTCTTCGAAACTCTCGTCGAGAGAACGACTGAGTTCAGGACGTATCGGTAGCCGACACTGGCATACGCTCGACAAAAGTCGGCCACGTCTGCGGTCGACCAATTCGAAGTCGCACCAAGGTTCCCATTTCCCATCAATGCGACATGGCACTGGAGGATCTGCCGGCGAAACAGCGTCGGATGGGTGCCCGTGCGCCCGTACGGCTCACCAGCTACGGGTGCGATCTTCCAGCGGTTGGTAAGGAGAGACACCGACTGCGGGTACGCCCGGGCAAATTTCGCCAGGTACGAGTCGTTGTACTCCGTGCCCCAGGAATCCGCTCGGAGACCGATCGGGATCGTCTGTAAGCTAGCTGGCAAGTTCAAAATGTAGTTCACCGAAAACATATCGTCGATCATGATGAAGAGCTGTTGCCGAGGGAAGTTGGTGCGATACGCTTCGATATAAAAGAGTTTCGATTCCGAGGACACAGAGTAGGGCGGTAAATTATTGCGTGCGCCCCTCCACGTGTTGTTTTCATTGTACGGCCCCCAAGCACGCATATCCATAGCGTAAAAACGCGGATGCCTGCCATAACGCTCCGCAATGGCTCGTAGTAATCGCGCAAAGCGCTCTTTAAAAAAAGGGTGGTCAAAATTGGGCAACCAAGTGCCGTTCACGTTCGTGCCATATTCATGAACCGCCAGATACTTCGGGACCCACATCCCAGAGTTTCGATCCGCTCCGCGCATGTTGTACACGGCCAGCCACACCAGCCCCCTGCAGCGTTCCGCGGCTTCGAACTCTGCATCGATCTTGGAAAAATTGTACCGATCCATCTCGGTCTCGAGCTCAGACCATGGAAATCGTTGGTAACGCAATGGGTGAGCCACCGTCGGGCCTCCCACGCCAATTGGGAATGTATTCGCCCCACGCCAGGCGTAAGGTCCCGTGTCTGCATTGATTATCGGCCACCCAGGATCTCCGTCGTGAATCTCCGTTGGGCGAAAGACTTCAATGGCACTCGCCGTTCGATTCACGGAAGTTCGAAAATTGGAGTCAGTTGCCCGGACTTCTCTCGTGCCGGTGCTCGAGCCGAACGTTTGGACCGGCCAAGAGATTGCACTCCTGCCCACGAGTGGCTCGACCGGCATGAGTCCTCCCGACACGGTCGATCTTCCCCAGTCCCACGCTGGAGGCTGCACCGTTGCCACAGGACTTACAGCACACCAGGCGAACTTAGCTCCTTTATTGGCGCGCCCTTGGCGGGGCTTTTCTAGCAGTTTCGTCACAGTGCATAGACCCATGGAACAGCTAGGACTGGCCAGTTCTTTGTTTGCTCGGACACTCAAAGTCGCAAGTTCAGGAGCACGCTCGGAGCGCCACAAGTCGTGAGACTGGTGTGGCTCCGTCGCCCCAACGGAGATTTCGATCAATAGAGTAGACAGACGCACCGCGTTGTACATCTGCCTGTGGACGGATCGTTGGACTGGACGGCTGGCCAACATCGCGCTCAGCTGCTTGAAAACTCAGTCATTCTGAGTCATTGGCCCACGCGTGTCCACTGGTTTGAACCCATATCGCGTTGCGCATGGGGACAGCCGGACACTTTTTTGTCGCGTGGTCCACCATGCGTCCGTCCTGCCCGAGGGATGCGAACCGACTGCGCTGCAAAGCCCCAGAGGCGCGAAGGGCGGGGCAAGAGGCAAGGAAGCGCGTGACAGAAACAGGCGCCGGGCCCAGGCCATCGTCCTCCGTGGACGACCTCCACCAGCGGAGGCTGCAGGGCACTTTACGTTCGGTTGTCCCAACGCGAGGGCCATCCGATCGCGATCCCGATCCCCAGGCCGTCGTGTAGCGATGGATGGGGATCCTCGAGGAATGGAGGGACCGCTTCCACGCGGTCCGTTGCGTTCCACCGCGTCCGGATCGGGTCGGGGTGGACCCCCACCCTCTACGCGGTTCCGATCCGCAGCGCAACGCCATCCTGCGTCCGGATGCGGGAGGGTCTGAACAATGCATGTGTTGGGGGATCGGACGGATCGAGGGTGAGAAAATCGGCGGGCTCGAGCGGAGCGTTGGCGTAAGCCCGTTTTCGGCACCTGGGCCTTGTCCGATGCTGACGCCCTCATCCTGAACAGCGCAATCGGCTCACGAAGATCGAGGTTGCGATCCGCCATTCGACTCGCGGATAATGGGATTTAGGATGAAAGGACTAGGCTGGACATTGCTCCTGATGGCGGCAGTACTGGCCGCTCTGGGGCTGCTGCTACTGGCGGCAGACAAGGTGTGGTTCTTGGGACGTCTGCCGGGCGATATTCGCGTGGAACGGCCCGGGTTTACCTTCTACTTCCCTTTCGCGACCTGCGTGGTGCTAAGCGTGGTCCTTACGGTCGTCCTCAACCTGATCTTGCGCTGGTTTCGCTGAAGCCCCTCACTCCCACACCGCCCACCAACGCCGACGAGGGCGGGCCCACTCCGGAGGTTCAGGACGGTAATGGTGTTGCGTGAGTGTCACCCAGGTTTGCCCGGGCTCAAAGATCTCGCCGAGCCACAAGGGCTGCGGGAACCAAGTACGGAAACGGTTGTTCGAGTTGTACTGGTTGCCCGCAGTGGCATAGTCGCAGAAGGTCACCCAGACGGTCCCCGTGGTGGGCAACCACACTCCCACGCCTTGGTGGACCATGGGGACATCCATGGCGACCCATGCCCCGATTCGGCGCGCCGCGTCCGGGTTCGGCCGTAGCTCGATCCAAGGCTTTCTGGAGATGTCCAGCGCCACGGGGTATGGGCGAGTCGCAGGTTTCACCAGCCGATCGTCCATCGAAAGCACCAACGGTCCCCGTGCGATCGCCACTTGGTTGGGGGGCTCCCAAAGGATCCGTCCCCGCATGTCGAACTCCAATTGAACAGTGTCGCCATCGTTCCAAGTCCGGTCAAGTTTGGCGTACGTGCCACGCCGCACTTCCACAGAGTGCCCGGCCACGACACACCGGGTCGTCTCGCTCCAATGCGGAATCCGCAAATAAAGGGTCATGTGTTCCGGCTGGCGCATGCGAACGGAAAGCCGGACCTTGCCCTCGACCGGATAGTCTGTTTGCTGTCGCACCTCGACTGTCTGCCCTGAGGGCGCCGGCAACCGGGCGCTCATCGGCCCGTAGAGGTTGATCACCAATCCGTTGGAAGCGGTCATGAATGCCCAACGCGGTGTCAGCAACAGACCTCGGGGCCCGCTGACCACGCAACAACTCAATTCCACGTCGCGGTGCTGAACCAAGCTGGGAACCCGCTCCCCGTTCAACGGCGTGAAGTACGCCCACCAGTGCCCTCCCGGCATTTGAGCGGCCAACAACGCGTTGAATAAGTTTTTCTCCAGCTCATCTGCCCATTGGACATCGCCGGTCAGCCGCAGCAACTGCACCAGGTACTTCATCCACGTGACCGTCACGCAAGTTTCTTGGGGAAGATGCAACGCGCCCCAGGAAGTGGACAGTAGACAGCGGCCGTCTTTGGGGGCGCCGCACTGGGTCACAGGCCGCGTAGCGTAACCGGATTGGTTTGTCCGACCTCCATACCAATGCTCGTGCTGTGCACCCGGCCCCACGATCGTCACTTCATGCCGGAGGACCGCCTCGCCGAACCGCACCGCGGCATCGCGGTACTTCGGCTCACCCGTCACGCGGTACAACTCGCACAGCCCCTCCAGGCAGGACATCTGCTCGTACGCCTTGTGCCAACGCATTTGGGACGGCGGCGTCCCCGCCAGAATCTCCTCGATCAGCTGAAGCCCCTTGTCCGGAAACGCCTCGGAGGGCTCGCTCCACGACCGCACAATGTATAGCGCGTAGTCCAAGTAGCGACGCTCGCCGGTGTAGCGGTAGGTCAGGACGACCGGCTCGAGAACCGAGGACGACGCCAGGCCTTTGTGCACCTGGTCGGTGTCCACTAAACTGCGTCGTCCCGGCCCGGTTTCAGACAATAACGTGTCTAGATGTCGACGCGCCGCAGCTAGGATGTTGCGATCGCCCGTGCGTTCGTAGGCTGCCAGCAATCCCAACAAGGCGTACTTGCGCCCCCAAACATCCCAGCCCTCGAGACGGTGCTCCCGACTTCGCGTACCCAGGTAGCCATCCTCGTCCGCGGTGGCGAGCAGTGCCTCGACTGCCTCGCGAAGCTTTACACGAGTCGCCGTTGAGGACCGGTAGGCATCCGCAAGGGCCAAGGAGGTAAACCATTTGCCCCAATACTCGCAACGCCAATCGCGCGTGCCTGTCTCCTGCTTCTCGCGGTACGGGCGCACCAATGGTTCAATCGGCTGATGCAACACCCGGTTCTGGATGCACTCGTCCAACACCCGCCCGAGGCGTCCGGCGATCTGCACTGACCCCGGAGGAGCCAACGACCACACGTCGGCCGCACGCAACGTTACCGAATCCTCCGCCGCCACCGCAGTGTGGACTAGACGCGACACGATAAGCGCGCGGAGAGCAATGCCTGTCAGGACTTTCGCTGTCATGCCGAGCCACCTTTCCCACAATATATGATAGCCCCGCTTCGTTGCCATTGCAACCCAAACAGCGCCCCATCGCCGCGGACTTTCCGAGCAGCGCAGCGGCACCCGAATAGATTCATTTCCCTCCTCCCGCCACCGCCCAAGCGCAGCCGAACCACGCCACCTCTCGGCGAGACGGGCTCGAAGATTCTGCCCGCCGCGCCTGCGGTTGGTTCCATCACGCCGGTTCGGCCCGTTCGCTCACGGCTTCCAGCGGTACACAACGCTTTTGCTGTAGCCGTCGTCCTCGATCACCACGAGGTATTCCCCATTCGATCGCCGCAGGACGTTGATGCTATGCACGATATCCTGCAGCGCGTCTACCGGAACCGCACCGGCACGTGTGCCATCCGGGCACATATAGCCGACCGGCCGACCATCACGTTGACGCAACACGAGTACCGTTCCAGGCGGCCAACCGCGCGAGGGCAAACGCCCCGCATACACGACGAACACGAATTCGCCTTCCACCGCCAGATCGAACGGTTCGAACGACTCGTGGCGGCTCCCTCCCGATTCGTGGGGCAGCACGACAACCCAAGTGGCCACCGCCGACCGGCTCCAGCGATCGAAGCGAGCTAGGACCGGTCCCATAGGCTTCCAATGCCCTGCGGGGACCTCCGCAGTGGCGCCCCCCAGGTACATTGCGTCGGTCGCGCGGTCGTATACAAGTCGGCGCACTTCCTTGAACGGGGTCGGCGGTGGCGTCACCGTGCGGTCGCTCGCTCGATAGACCGGCACGCCATTCGATCGGATTTCCACGAGCGGATAGTGCACCACACCTTGGCGCAATGCGGCTTGCCAGACCGATCCGTTCGCTTCCACGAACCAACCCCGAGAGGATGCGACGGCATTGGTCTGGCTCTCGCCGGCATCCTTGCGCCCGTTGCCATCGAAATCACACCAAAGTTCGCGAGTACCGATGTGGGTGCACCACACGGCAATCTCGCCCTCGCGCGGCGGATCGAAGCGGAATGCATACAGGTTGTCGCCCGACATGTCGGGCATGAACAGGTACGAGCGCCCCCCCATTCTGCGAAACCACACGCCACCGATCGCGGGAGACCGAAGCCGAGGATCCTCCGGATACCGATCAGGATGGACCGTCATGGCCACCGGGGTCCACCGAAGCGTCGGAAAGGTAGTCAGGTCCAGCTCGTAGCGGAACCGGCTCCCAAACGCGACGGTAGCGTCACGGGTTCCGTCCAGATCCACGGTATCCAGCCACTCCGTGCACAGGAGCTGCCAGGTGCGGCGACGTTCGCGATCGTAGCACTCGATCACGGTCGTGCCGCCGTGCGTCGAAGCGAACGGCCCGGACGCCACGATCAAATCGCCTCGCGCAGTGGTCCCGACCCCGATCGGCGCCACAAACCGCTGCGGCCCAGTCGCCCGGGCACAGGGCCACTCCATACGCCGCCGAGTTCTCCGACCACCGACTCTAACTCGGGCGTCGAATCCAGTCGCCCGTAAATCCGAACTTGCCGTCGCGGGCCAGCGTCCGCCACCAACAGCTGCTGCCCGGGGCTGATGGCGACGTCCACCGGAATCACGCCCGGCGGAAACGAGATCTTCTGCGGCTGCGGGCGCCCCACCGCGTCGAAGCAGCGCACGACGTTCGCGGAAAGATCACACACCCAAAGCCGGCCGGCACCATCCACGGCTATTTCGCCGGGCGACGGCGCAGGCCAATTGGTCACGGGTTGCAGCTCGATATCGAACACCCGAATGCGATCATCGGCACATGCGACGAAGACTCGTTCTTCGGTCGCCGCCACTCCGCGGATTCGAACACCGACGGACACCCGCCGCTCCAGCGCGCGGTTGGCAATGTCCGAGCGATCCCGGCGAGCCAACGCCGTACCCATCACGGCGCCATCGTGATCGCCCTGGCCACTTTTCCCCGTCGCAAAAAAGATGAATTTCGAATTCGCAGTGATGGTCTCGCCCACCAATCGGTCGATTCCGCCCTTCCTCCAGTGAGCAGTTTGCTGAAGCCACTGCCCGTCCCGAAACGCGGCGATGTTGCCTCGGTGCTCGTCCCATCCCACAGTCGTGTACACCGTGCCATCTGGGCAAACGAAAATGTCTTGCACATCTTGAGGCACCCAGCCCGACTCGCCTCCCGGAAACGTATTGCCGAGCCACGAAACTTCATAAGTGAGTTTTGGAATCTGCGCTGGATGAAGGTCATCTCCAACGGCGAAGAGCCCGGCGCTCCAAGCCACCCAGCCCACGCAGAACCCTATTCGTCGAGACATTGCGCATAAGCTCACAGATTTCCTGACTCCCCAAACACTGCAGGTAGCTTTTGGCCCCCCTCCCGATAGCATGCAGCTCGACGTAAACGGTCGTTGATCGCCCGGCCCAAGCCCACCTCCGGCGCCGGCTGGGCGACAATCCAGTCCAAGTTCATCGCGTCCAATGCGCGCAGTTTTGCGAACAGGGTCGCGGCCGCTTCGCGCAAGTCGCCCTCTCTTGAAAGGATTTCCACCGCACTCCACGGGCCCTCCGGAACTGGTTCACGAAATGCCAGAAGCCCGATCCGCCCGCGCAGCCGCGGCATGATCGCATCGTCCCACAAGCGCAAGGGAGTATCCGGCGCATAATGCCGCGGGAGTTGGCCGGGACTCGAGGGACGCGAAGGGTCCTCCCGCGCCGACCGGATCGGCCCCGCGAGGGCTTCCAATTCTTCGCGCGGCACCCCTCCCTCTCGCAACAGCGTCAGGCCATTTTTATCCATCGCCACCACCGTGGACTCCACTCCCACCGAGCACGGACCCGCATCGAGGATTCGGTTGACCGCCGGGCCGAGTTGCTCTCGGACGTGTTCGGCGGTGGTCGGACTCAGGCAACCAAACCGATTCGCACTGGGAGCTGCGATCGGTACACCCGACTGCCGCAACAATGCCTGAGCCACCGGATGCCGCGGACACCGCACAGCAACCGTGGTTCGGCCTGCCGTCACGATGTCGGGAACGGCGTCCGTTTTGGGCAAGACCAACGTCAGCGGGCCGGGCCAAAAGCGTTCCACGAGCCGCTCCGCCAATGCCGGCACCTCCGCAACCCATGCACGCGCCGCAGGCCAGTCTGGCACGTGCACGATCAACGGATCAAACCTCGGGCGCTGCTTCACCTCGAACACCCGCGCCACAGCAGTCGGATTCAACGCATGAGCACCCAAGCCGTAGACCGTTTCGGTCGGGAATGCCACCAGCCCGCCCGCCAGAAGAACTGCCGCGGCGTCGGCCACATCGCGATCGAAATCTTCGCTGCGTCGGCGCGCCTCCGCGTCGGCTAAAATCCACTCCGCCGCTTCCCGTATGCCTGGTACCACAACCACATCGGGGGGCAGCTCCGCGCGATGCCGTTCGCCATGCCCCGTACGAACATACAGGCCCGTGGCCCCCACTGCACGCCCCAGCTCCACGTCGTGCGGATGATCCCCCACGGTAAACGAGCGGCGAAGGTCGATGCCGAACGCCTTGGCCGCGGCCAGAAGAAACGTCGGCTTCGGCTTGATACACTCGCACTCTTCATCCCGCCGGTGCGGACACACATACACCTCACGAATCCGAACTCCTTCAGATTCGAGGCGAGACAACAGCTCACGATGGACTCGATCGACGTCCGCCATCGTGAGCACACCGCGACCGACGCCGCCTTGATGGGTGACAATAAACAATTCGAATTGCTCTGCCAGGCGTCGCAGCGCTGGGACCGTGTCGGGGAACAAGACCACGTCGGTAGGACGCGAGAGGTCACCGCGATCTTCGATCAACGTTCCGTCACGGTCCAGGAATACCGCAGGCCGGCCTTTCTGCGATGGATTTTCCGACGACATCGTTGCACATGAAACTACGGACGCGCTGTCTGCGGTGTCAAACGACCAGCTCGCCGCACAGGCTAAGAGGCGGTCCTGTCTTGATGCGCGGGTCCACCGCGAGCGCGGGATTGACAGCCCGCGCCCGTCGGACCGTGCAACTGCCTCGGCAGGGCATGCCTACTTGAAACTTGGCTCGAGGCGTGAACGGCTCGGATTGCGCGACTCTTGCGCGGGAACACCCACGAGAAACTTTCGCGCCTGCGAGCGCAACCGCGCTCGGTTCCAAAATATGAGAAACCTCTGTTCGAGCTGATCCAAGTCCACGCCGTCGAACGCCGCGTCGGTCGCCTCCTTTGCGTTCCCAGTTGCCAGCATGACTTGGTGGAACCGCTCAAGGATCGCGGCGTCGCCTTCCTCCCCGGCCACCGGCGCGCCTTTGCGAAGGTAGTAGATCAAGGCCCACGCGGTTGCATAGTTGTGCGCACGCTGCTCGCGCTGCGGCGCATAGAACTCCGGGTAGGACATCCGGATCAGCCGAGCGAATCGGAGCGAGTTGCCCTTCCGAATTCGGTCGTCCACCAACTGCACATACCGCTCTACCTCTCCGATTTCAACCCCGGTCTTTTCGAACTGCACACCTTCCATGAGAGTGGCATGCCCCTCGTTGTACCACGCGGGCGTTGCGCCCTTGGGATACGCGTAGAAAAAGTACTGGTGCAGCCCTTCGTGGTACAGCACTTCGGCCAGCCATTTGCGCTGCTCGGATCCCACCAGGTGTTCCGACGGACTGATACAGAGTTCCCGTTTTACTGGATCCCACATCCCTCCCGTGTTTTTGCCGGCCTCTCCCGCGTAGGATTCGTACTCATCTCGGTGACCAAACATACGCACGACGCTCACCACTTCGATCGGTCGTTCGGGCGGCGCGATCGTCTGCCAAAGCGTCCGCAGGGTTTCCAATTGCTGCAGGACCTCCTCCACAAACTTTCGTTGCGTTGGCTTGACAGACGTTACGATGACATAGTTGCTCCCGCTCAGGGACCACCACCCTTTCTGGCCTTCGACGCTTCTCAACGCCGCCAGCCGACTGGCCTCCCGGTTGGAATCTTGTCCGGCCATTCCCGCCGCGCGTTCGCCGGACGCCTCTTGCGTGGGAGCTCCACCCGACTTCGGTGGCGCCACCGCCACCACCGCACGCAACCACTCTTGCTCCATCGCAGTGGCCAGCCGGGTGGTGTCGGCCGACTTAGATTCGGCGATTACGACGTACCACTGGTTGGTCGGCACTCCATACGGGTTCGGCTTCATTCGAAAGGCGTACGCGAGCGCGGCCGGCCCATCCAGATCCAGGTCGTACCGAACCGCCTCGGCGAGCTGCAAGAACGGTTGCACAACCGGCTTGGGTCCGTTGGCCCGCCCCTTGGTGAAGGCGCCCAACCACTGGATCATCTCCTCCGGCGACGCGGGTGGCCTGGCGGTTGCTCTGACCTCATTGAACTTTTCGGCCAGGACGTACTGATCCATGAGATCGGCCGGCGCCAGCCAGCTCGGACGAGCCAACCGCAGCCGAGCACTCCCGCCACCCGCCGACCATTCCCCTACCCACTCCGTGCGGTACCATAGGTCGCGAAACTTGTACACGTCTTTGCGGTCCGCTTTCGTCTGCAAGACCTCCGGCATCGGCAACACCTCCGTTCGCGCCCCAGCGAACACGGGAATTCGTAGCCCCAGCGCGGCGACATCCACGCGGTCCCGAAACACTTGCGCCACCGCCGCACCAGGGAAAGACCCGGCCGCCAAAAGACTTCCCGAGATGATCCACCGCACAACCGTTTGCATGGTCAGCCTCCGAATTTCTGCCGCCATTATACGATGTCGTCCAAGGAATTTACTAGCCGACGCTCCAAATCCTCCGCGCCACCCGTCATGGACAACGTCGGCAGTGCACCACATCCATTAGGCGCTCTCCGCACTTGCTCCGCAGGGCATGTTTCGCTATCGTGCCTGCGATCCGTAGGCATTGAAAGGAGCATGGCCATGGGTTGGTTCGACGTGCTGATTTTTGTCGCATTCATCGTTTTCGTGGTCAGCCTTGGCATGTTCAAGTCGCGGCACGAAACCGACAGCGAAGCGTACTTTCTCGCCGGCCGGGGCCTCACGTGGTGGCTAATCGGTATCTCGCTGATCGCGGCCAACATCTCGGCAGAGCAGTTCGTCGGAATGTCCGGCTCCGCCGCCAATTACCTTGGGATCGCGATCGCTAGTTACGAGTGGATGGCGGCCATCACCCTGGTTGTGGTCGCGTTCGCCTTCCTTCCGTACTTCCTGCGCGCGGGCATTTACACGATCCCTGAGTTTTTGGAGCATCGCTACAACCACTGGGCCCGGCTCCTCATGGCCATCTTCATGATGATCATCCTGATCGGCGTCAGCCTGTCGGGCGTGATCTACGCCGGCGCGCTCACGATGCGTGACCTACTGCGTGACAACGGAATCGAAATCAGCCTGACGGCGGCCTGCTGGATCATGGGTCTGATCGCAGCCGCGTACGTCGCTTTCGGCGGCCTCAAGGCCTGCGCGTGGGCGGACTTGGTCCAAGGCTCAGCCTTGATCCTCGGAGGCGGAGTCATTCTCTACTTTGCGCTCCAACGGCTCGGGGCCGCGACGCCCTCCGAGGTGGTCAACGGGGCCGGCAAAGCCGTCGCCGCGCTGCCCGACGGCGGCTGGCGACGGTTGATGGAACTCAACCCCATGAAGCTCCACATGGTGCTGCCGCGGACCGACTTAAACATTCCGTGGACCGCGCTGGTCGTGGGATTGTGGATTCCGAACTTCTACTACTGGGGTCTTAACCAGTACATCACGCAACGCGTGCTGGGCTCTGCCTCGCTGCGTGAAGGCCAAAAGGGCATCGTGTTCGCCGCGGCACTGAAATTGCTCATCCCCTTCATCATCGTGTTCCCCGGCATCATTGCATTCAATCTTTTCAGTCGTGACATGGCCGCACGCGCCGAAGAAGACTTCCTTCGACAGTTTGAGCACGCCGCAGCCACCCAGGACTCGGTCGAGGTGTTCGTGCTCCCCGAGCAGCTCGACCCCGCACGACATCCGAAGCTGGCCGAATACGCCGAACGAATCCGCGCCCACAACGATGCCGCCCGGCAGCGAGCAAACGAGCTGGCCCGTAGCGTGATTGAACGCCGGCCCCTGCTATACAAACACGACTCCGCGCTAGCCCTGCTAATCGGCAAGCTCATTCCCAAAAACCGAGGGATCATGGGCTTCGTCCTGGCCGCGATGCTCGGCGCGATCGTCAGCTCGCTGGCCGCCGTCCTGAACGCCGCCTCCACGATCTTCACGATGGATGTGTTTGGACGGTACCTCTATCCTCAGGCCAGCCAAAGACTCCTCGTCGGAGTCGGCCGGTTCTGCGTCGGACTGTTTGTGGTCGTCGGCGGCTTGATCTCGCCGATGCTGGACAACCCGAAGTTCGGCGGCATTTTTAAGTACATCCAGGAGTTTCAAGGCTATGTCTCGCCGGGCATCCTGGCCGTGTTCGTGTTCGGTCTTCTCAACCGCCGCGCGCCACCGGCCGCCGGCGTCGTTGGGCTGCTGCTCAACCCTGTCCTCTACGGAGTCATCGCGTGGGCCTGGCCGAACATCGCTTTCCTGGACCGTATGGCGATTTGCTTTTTCGCCGTGCTCGCGGTGATGCAGGTCATCGGCTGGATCCGCCCACTTCCGCAACCCGTGGAGTTCCGCAGCAGTGGACGCGTGGACGTGCAATCCTCCCACGGCGCGGCAGTGTTCGGCGTGGTCGTCGTCCTTGTGACCATCGCTCTCTATATCCGATTCTGGTAACCCCGGAGGCTGGCCGCTATGCAGATCCCGTCTCAACTACGCGGCGACCGCGACGCCACCCGCCTTCTTCTCCGAATCGCTCGCCAGGTGGGCCTGGACATTGAGGGAGGGCGCGTGCGGCGAACGTCGTCCCGATTCTGTCTCGGAGTCGAACACGGCGACTACAACGGCACTCATCTCTTTGGCATCGGCACGGACCGGTTCATTTGGCTGGCGTGGAAACCCAACGACTCCGGTCGGCGCCGATGGTTCAGCGCCAACTTCCCGAACGACGGCGTCATTGAGGTCACCGACGAGCTGCCGCCGCCGCGAAGTGTGACCGACTCGTGGGCGCGGTTTGCGTATGGGGTGGAATACATCCTCCGCCGTGAAGGTTTTCCCGTGTCCCAAGGCCTCGACGGAGTGATTGTCGGTAACATCCCCGGAGGGGGGATGTCGCGGTCGGCCTCCTTGACCCTGAACTTGATGTTAACCCTTCTCGAGGCCCACCGCGTCCGACGCGTACCCCCGATGCAGATCGTCCGCATGGCTCAAGCCGTGGAGAACGACTACATTGGCTCCCCGTGCGGCCAGCTGGACCAGATCATGATTCTCTTCGCTCGAGCTGGAATGGGCACGCACTTCGATCCGGACACTGGCCGCGTCCGTCATGTGCCACTGGGCTCGGGAGCGCCGGACTTTCGTCTCGTCTCCCTTGACACCGGCACTGTGCGGCCGGGTTTGGAAAAATCCACGTACCGAATCCGCCGGGCCGAATGTGAAGAGTTCGTCCGCTTGGCCGCTCCAGAGTTCGGGATCCGACGCCTCGCAGATGTGACCGATCCTGATCTCTACCGCCGTATCCTGGAGCGCTTCGGCGCGTCTCATCCAGATCACTGTGCGCGCTTGACCTACATTTTCCACGCTCAACGCCGCTTTCGCGAGATGCTCCGCGCGTGGCGCCGAGGAGACATCGAAACCGTCGGGCGCGTGTTCCGTTTAGATGGCATCGGACTCCGCGACGACTACCGGATTTCGGGCCCCGAACTGGAGACCATGTGCGACATTGCGCGCACCGTGCCTGGCGTGCTCGGCGAACGCATGCTCGGCGGAGGGGACAAAGGTGCGGCCGGCGCCATCGTCTTGACCCGAGCCCTTCGTCGCCTGCGCGAAGCCGTCGAGCGCGCCTATCCCCTCAGCCACCCGGCCTACGCCGACCGCTTTGCTGTTCATGAGTTGAATGTCGTGGATGGCGTCACCACGTTCGACCTAGGCTGACTCGGCCCGCGGCGCACCGAGTCCATCCACCGCGGAGGTCCCATTGCCGTTCGCCATGGTCAGCATCCAACTGGTCGGGAGCGTAGCCCTCAACCTTTCTAGTTTTCGCGGCCTTGCATTCGGGCGCTACACTTCTTCTCCCCATCGGCACTGGAGGCCCGGCGTCTGAGTCATCCGACGACCCGCCTAGAACAACCGAACCAGTCCGCCGGGTTCGCCGCGGCCTAGACCACCTCGGGACCCACGTACGCTCGCCGTTTGAACGGCTTTGAACTCCATCGTAAGCTCTTGTAAGCCTCGACCACGAGGTGAGCGTCAGGAGACGGCACGCGATGAACCAACTTCCCTTTCGGGAGACCGATCCGGACCCAGAACAAACTCGCGAGTGGCTCCAGTCCCTCGATGACGTGATCGAGTTGGAAGGGCCCACGCGCGCGGTGCGGTTGCTCCGCGAACTGTCCATCCGCGCGCACGAGCGTGGACTTCGTCTGCCCTTCACGGCCAACACCCCGTACATTAACACCATCCCGCGGTCGGAACAGCCGCCCTACCCCGGCAACCGCGAGTTGGAGCGCCGCATCAAAAGCATTGTTCGATGGAACGCCATGGCCATGGTCGTACGCGCCAACCGCGAGGAAGAGGGAATCGGCGGGCACATTTCCACGTACGCATCGGCCGCCACCTTATACGAGGTCGGATTTAACCACTTTTTCCGCGCTCCAAGCCAGCGTCATCCCGGCGATATCATCTACTTTCAGGGCCACGCCGCCCCCGGCATTTACGCGCGCGCGTTTGTGGAGGGACGCTTCACGGCCGAGCAGCTGGCGAACTTTCGTCACGAGCTCCATGCCACCCCGGGGTTGTCGTCCTATCCGCACCCCTGGCTGATGCCGCGCTTTTGGCAGTTCCCAACCGTCTCCATGGGCCTGGGCCCGATCATGGGCATCTACCACGCGCGGTTCATCCGTTACATGGAGGACCGCGGCCTCAAGCCGCCCTCGGACCAAAAAGTCTGGGTGTTTCTGGGCGACGGCGAAACCGATGAACCAGAAACGCTCGGCGCCATCACGCTGGCCTCTCGCGAACGCCTGGACAATCTGATTTTTGTCATCAACTGCAACCTGCAGCGGCTCGACGGGCCCGTCCGCGGCAATGGCAAGATCATCCAAGAGCTGGAGGCCACGTTCCGCGGCGCCGGATGGAATGTCATCAAGGTCATTTGGGGCAGCGACTGGGATCCTCTGCTCGAACAAGACCGCGATGGCGTGCTCGTGCGACGGATGACCGAGGTCGTGGACGGCGAGTACCAGCGATATGTTGTCGCCGGCGGCGCATACATCCGCCAACACTTTTTCGGCGCCGATCCTCGGCTCTTGGAGATGGTCAAGCATCTCTCCGACGAGCAACTCGTCAAACTGCGTCGGGGCGGCCACGATCCCGAGAAAGTCTATGCCGCGTACGCGGCCGCGGTCCGACACCAAGGCGCCCCCACGGTCATCTTGGCCAAAACCATCAAGGGCTACGGCCTTGGCGAAGCAGGTGAAGGCCGCAACATCACCCATCAGCAAAAGAAACTCAACGAGGAGGAGCTGCGCGAGTTTCGTAACCGGTTCGGGATTCCCATCAGCGACGAAGATTTGGCCAGCTTGCCCTTCTACCGCCCGCCCGAAGACTCGCCCGAGATGCGCTACCTGCGCGAGCGGCGGGAAGCCCTCGGCGGGTACGTGCCGGCCCGCCGCGTCGTCTCGGTCCAGATCCGCGCGCCCGATCCGGACGTCTTCGCCGAGTTCACTTCGGGCAGCGAACGGCCCGTGTCCACCACCATGGCCTTCGTGCGACTGCTCAGCAAACTCTTGCGCCAGCCCGATCTGGGACCGCGCATCGTGCCCATCGTGCCCGACGAAGCCCGCACGTTCGGCATGGAAGCTCTCTTCCGGCAATGCGGCATCTACTCCCACCCGGGACAGCTTTACGAGCCCGTGGACAAGGAAAGCCTGCTGTACTACAAGGAAGCTCGCGAAGGCCAAATCCTCGAAGAAGGCATCACCGAGGCCGGGTCAATCTCCTCTTGGATCGCTGCGGCCACGGCCTACGCCAACCACGGCATCCCCATGCTCCCGTTCTTCATCTTCTACTCCATGTTCGGCCTCCAGCGCGTGGGGGATTTGATCTGGGCAGCCGGCGATTCCCGTGCGCGCGGCTTCCTGATCGGGGGCACCGCCGGACGCACCACATTGGCCGGCGAAGGGCTCCAACATCAAGACGGCCACAGCCATGTGCTGGCCCTCACCGTACCCAACCTCCTCGCCTACGACCCCGCCTACGCCTACGAACTGGCCACGATCATCGAGGATGGCATTCATCGCATGTACGGCTTGAGCGAGGACGTGTTCTACTACATCACCGTCATGAACGAGCCCTACCCGCAGCCGCCCATGCCCGAGGGCGCTCGCGAGGGCATATTGCGAGGCCTCTACCGATTCCGCGCCGCGCAACGTGAACCGCCGGACATCCGACTGCTCGGCAGTGGAGCCATTTTGGAAGATGTCCGCCGTGCCGCCGAGTGGCTGCGCACGGAGGCGGGCATCGAAGCTGAAGTTTGGTCCGTCACGTCTTACAAGTCCCTCTATCGCGACGCGGTCGACTGCGAGCGGTGGAATCGACTACATCCCGACCGCCCCCGGCGCGTACCCTACGTGGCGCAACAGCTGGCCGGTTCCATCCCCATCGTCGCCGCCTCGGACTACATGAAGGTGTTGCCGGATCTCGTCGCTCGCTACACCGATGCGCCCTGGATCACCCTCGGCACCGATGGATTCGGGCGCAGCGACGGCCGCTCAGCCTTGCGCCGCCACTTCGAAGTGGACTCCGCCCACATCGCCGTCGCCGCCCTTTCCGCATTGGCGCGGGCCGGGCGCATCGGCCACGAGAAAGTTCACCAGGCCATTCGCGCGTTTGAAATCGACCCCGAACGCCCCGACCCATGGCTGGCCTAGGCTCGTTCAAGAAGGAGCCAACACGATGAAGACAGAGCTCAAAATCCCTCCGCTGGGCGAAAACGTGGATCAGGCCGACGTGCTCAAGGTGCTTGTTCGCCCCGGTGACCGTATCACCGAAGGACAAGTCGTTCTAGAACTCGAAACCGGCAAAGCGACCGTCGAGGTGCCCGCAACCGCCTCGGGCATCGTCACCGAAATCCGAGTCGCGCCCGGCGATAAAGTCACCGTAGGTCAAG
>CAACVY010000054.1 GCA_900661335.1 uncultured bacterium
CATCGGCATGCCACGGAAACTCTCTGAATGACGTCGCGCCCCTCCACGATGCGCCTCTCGGTCGGACCTCGGCTCAGCGGCTGGTTGATAGCCGCTGCGCTGGCCCTGGCCTACATCGCCACGGCGCCAGTGAATCGAACCGACGCAGAAGATGCATATGACTACGCTTGGCAAGTCGAGCACGCTCGCGGACGCGAGCTATTGCATCCGCACCATCTGCTGGCCCTGTCCATATTCCGCGCGGGGCATCGAGCTGTCACGTGGCTGGCTCCTGGCACCCGCGCCATCACGACGATGGGACTTATGAGCGCGTGGGCGGCCGCCGCTGCGGTGGTTCTCATAGCCCGATTGCTCCGCCGCACTGGCATACGGGATCGGCGCGCAGAACTCGCAGCTGCCGCATTGGCGGTGAGCTTCGGCTTTTGGCGCTACGCCGCAGAAGCGGAGCTGTACGCATTGGCCACCGCGTGGTGCTTGGGGACATGGACCTGCGCGGCAGCGGAGCTCGAGCGCGATCGCCCGCCGTGGCTGTCCTCGGTGTTGGGTGCCGGCGCGATCCTCGTGCATGTGTTCAGCGTGTGGGCCACGCTAGTCGCAGTTCCGCTGTGGTTGTGGCGGCGGGACGGGCTGTGGCGCGCCATCCGGTACGGGGCTGGCGTGGTGGTCGTCGTCGCACTCGCCTACCTCGCCGCAGGCCAACTGCCGTCGCACCAAGTCGGCGGCCCCGACCCATTGCGGTCCGAGGGCGGACTGCACCCATCCGCGGCGATCAAGGCAGTGATCGCGGCGGGCAGTACGATCGTGGCGGGACACTTCGCGCTGGCCGAGCCCCACCTCGCCGCGTGGGTTCGGCACCGCTTTCCCGCGCGAATGCTGGACGAGGAACTGTATTTGGCCCGGAGAATTTCGCCGGCGTGGCAAGCCGTGGCGTGGACCACGCTCGCCGCATGCCTTGCGGCAGCGCTGGCGCTGATCACCAGCGTAATGCGAGGCCGAAAAAGACCCAACACGGCCCACGGCGCCATCGCCGTCCAAGGATTGGACGGTGACGGCAGGACGCCGTCCAAGGATTGGACGGCGCTACGGTGCGCGGCGGGCGCGTGGTGGGTGGGCCATGGAGCCCTACTGCTGTGGATGGAACCTGGCAACCCGGAGCTGTGGGTGATGGCGCTGCCGCCGCTTTGGATGCTCCTCGCCGGTTCGCCGGCGCTCCGCGTGCGGCCGTGGTGGGTCTTCGTGCTGCTCCTCGGCCTTCACAATTGGGTCGGAGGCATGAGCCTCTTGCGCGACCCGGCGGGCGACCTCTATCGCGCCAAAGCCGATGCGGTGCTTCGCGTCGCGCAACCGGGTGACGAAATTTGGACCGCGGGCGGCCCAAGCTTTTCTCGATACCTGCGGTACGTGTCCGCCGCAAAGGTCGTCGACCTTTGGGCCGCAGATCCGGACGACGGCCGGGGGCGTTGCATTTGGGTTTTAGGCGACGTGTTGGAGCCCCCGCGCGCACTGACCGAGCGCTTCTGGGCTCGCGCGCCTGCGATTGCTCATCTCGTGGCTCAAATCCGGCCAAAGTTGGAGCTGGTCGTGTCGGATTCCTTCGGCGGCGTTTGGCGCTTGTGCACCAGAGACAGGACCGCGGCGGCGGAGGCTTCCTCCGGGCCTTCGGACAAGCCCTGAACGGTCTTCGTAGGCCCTGCCGAGGGGTCGGCGTTCTCCCTAGACTCCGTGGAATCGTCCGCCCAGGTGGTAGGACAGGTACCTTGGAGAGATGCCCGCCGCACACCCACACGCGAAGATACGGCGCAACTCCTTGATACGCAATGAGATGCGCAGACATTCGGCCCTGAGACCGAGAGCAGCTTTGGGTTGAACTTTTGGGCAGGATCTGGTAGGATTTTTGCTCAAAATGAGAGCCCCAAACGAGAAGTCGGAGCAGAACGAACTCGACCTCCCCGAAGCCTCCCGCGAGAGCCCGGCGCCCGCGGATGACCGGAGCCTCTACAGCGCGGAGTCCATCACGGTATTGGCGGGGTTGGAGGCCGTGCGGAAGCGGCCGGCGATGTACATCGGCGACACCGGTCTGCGCGGGTTGCACCACTGTGTGTTCGAAGTGGTGGACAACAGCGTGGACGAAGCGCTGGCTGGCTACTGCACACGGATCGTGGTCACGCTCAACGCCGACGGCTCCGTGACCGTCGAGGACAACGGCCGTGGCATCCCGGTGGAGGAGCATCCGACCGAAAAGCGCTCCGCGCTGGAAGTGGTGATGACGGTTCTGCACGCGGGCGGCAAGTTCGACCACCAGTCCTACAAGGTGTCCGGCGGACTTCATGGCGTGGGCGTATCGTGCGTGAACGCGCTGAGCGAGTGGCTGGAGGTCGAGGTACGGCGGGACGGGCACATCTGGCACCAGCGCTACGAGCGCGGCCAGCCCGTCACACCGGTCACGCCGATTGGCAAAGCGCGCACCACAGGCACGAAGGTGACGTTTTTGCCGGACAAAGAAATTTTTTCGACCACCGAGTTCAACTGGGACATCTTAGCCAACCGGCTCCGCGAACTAGCGTTCCTCAACCAGGGCATCGAAATCCGGTTGCGGCAGGAGGAGCCGTCCCGTGAGGAAGTGTACCAGTACCGCGGCGGTATCGTGGAGTTCGTAGAACACCTCAACCGTACGAAGACCCCGCTCCACCCGAAAGTCATTTTGCTCAAGGGCGAAAAAGACGGCGCGATGGTCGAGATCGCACTGCAGTACTGCGACGCATACAACGAGAGCATCTTCTCCTACGCCAACAACATCAACACTGTCGAGGGGGGCACGCATTTAAGTGGATTTCGTTCCGCGCTCACCCGCACGTTGAACGCCTACGCGAAGGCGAACCACCTGTTTAAAAACGACGACGAGACGATGACCGGGGAGGACGTGCGCGAGGGGTTGACGGCGGTGATCAGCGTCAAGATCCCGGATCCCCAATTCGAAGGGCAAACAAAGACCAAGCTCGGCAATAGCGAGGTCGAGGGCATCGTCGCTTCGATCGTCAATGAGCAGCTGTCCACTTACCTCGAAGAGCATCCGAGCGTGGCGCGTCGGATCATCGAAAAGGCGATGCTGGCGGCGCGTGCACGCGAGGCCGCCCGCAAAGCGCGGGAGCTGACGCGTCGGAAAGGCGCGCTGGACAGTGCCGGATTACCGGGAAAACTGGCGGATTGTTCGGAACGCGATCCGGCCCTGTGCGAGTTGTTCATCGTCGAGGGAGATAGCGCTGGCGGTTCGGCCAAGCAAGGCCGGGACCGCCGCTTCCAGGCGGTGCTGCCGCTGCGGGGAAAGATCCTGAACGTCGAGAAGGCGCGGGAGGACAAGATGCTCGCGAACAACGAAATCCGCGCCATCATTCAGGCGTTGGGCACAGGCATTGGAGGGGAGGAATTCAAGATCGAAAACCTTCGGTACTCCCGCATCGTGATCATGACCGATGCGGATGTGGACGGCTCGCACATTCGGACGTTGCTGCTGACGTTTTTCTACCGCAAGATGCCGGAGTTGATTGAGCGGGGACACGTGTTCATCGCGCAGCCGCCGCTGTACAAGATCAAACGGAAAAACCGCGAGGAATACGTCGAGAACGACGAACAGCTCACACGCATTTTGCTGGAGCTGGCCGTGGAGGAGGTGGGGCTGTACTCGGCGGACGGCCGCGAGCTCGCGCGGGGGAACGCACTGGGGGAGCTACTCCGGCGCGTCTCGGACATCGAAGTGCACTTGGACCGCATCCGGCGCAAGGGTATCCCGCCGCAGGAGTACCTCGCCATGCGCGACCCGGCCACGGGGGCGCTGCCGATGTACCGCGTGACGATCCCCGCCGAACCGGAGCCGGAACATCGGTATGCCCGAACAGAAGACGAGCTGCGGCAGCTGTTGGAACGCTACGATGCCGCCGCTCCCGAAACGCCCGACTTGTTCGGCGGAACCCAGGACCGCGTGGAACCTCGGGGCGTCCGATACGTCGAGGTGTACCACGCGCCGGCCCTGGCCGACCAGCTGCGCCAGCTCGAACGGAGCGGGTTGCGGGTAGACGACCTGTTTGATCGAGATCCGCCTCCGTTTCAGCTGGTCAACGGGAGCGAGGAAACGATCCCGGCGCGCTCGCTCGTGCATGCGTTGGAAGAGGTCCGCCGAATCGGACGCCGCGGCCTGACGATCCAACGGTACAAAGGTCTAGGCGAAATGAACCCGGAGCAACTCTGGGAAACCACGATGAACCCGGCGAACCGAAAGCTTTTGAAGGTGATGTTGGCCGATGCCGCGCGGGCCGACGAGCTGTTCACTATTCTTATGGGCGATCAAGTCGAGCCGCGCCGGCTGTTCATCGAGGAAAACGCGTTGAACGTCCGTAACTTGGATATCTGAGATTCGGAGACACGCCACATGTATACCCGCGGGGAGCGAATTGTGCCCGTCAACCTCGAAGAGGAGATGCAGCGCGCCTATATCGACTACTCGATGTCCGTCATCATCGGGCGCGCCCTCCCCGACGTGCGGGACGGACTCAAGCCGGGAAACCGTCGCATCCTCTACGCTATGCGCGAGCGGGGATGGACTTCCTCGCGGCCGTTTGTCAAATGCGCGAAGGTGGTCGGAGAGGTCATCGGTAACTACCACCCCCATGGCGACGCCGCCGTGTACGACACGCTCGTGCGCATGGCTCAAGACTTCTCCATGCGGTACCCCCTCATCCAAGGGCAGGGCAACTTCGGCTCCATCGATGGCGACCCGCCGGCGGCCTATCGGTACACCGAATGCCGCTTGCATCCACTGGCCGAGGAGATGCTGGCGGACATCGACAAGAACACCGTGGACATGCAGCCGAACTTCGACGAGTCGCTGCTCGAACCCACGGTGTTGCCGTCGCGACTGCCGAACTTATTGGTCAACGGTTCCACCGGGATTGCCGTCGGAATGGCGACCAACATCCCACCGCACAACCTGGGCGAGGTCGTGGATGCGTTGGTGGAGCTGATCGACAACCCGGACGCCGACGACGATGCGCTGATGCGGCATATCCGCGGCCCCGACTTCCCTACCGGCGGGATCGTGTGCGGCCTCCAGGAGATCCGAAACATGTACAAGACCGGCCGCGGACTGCTCCGAGTCCGTGCGCGCGCTGGCATTGAGGAGGGCCCTCAGGGCAAGGAAAGCATCATCGTGACCGAGATCCCCTTCGGGGTCAGCAAGGCCGCCATCGTGGAGAAAATCGCTGAGTTGGTCAACGAGAAAAAGATCGAGGGGATCGCCGATGTTCGGGACGAGTCGGACAAGGAAGGGCTTCGCATCGTCGTAGAACTGCGGCGGGGCGCACCCGCGCGGGTGGTACTGAACAACTTGTTCCAGCACACGCCGTTGGAGACGACCTTCGGGGCCATTTTGCTCGCCATTGACCATGGCCGGCCACGCACACTCACATTGCGCGAGCTGTGCCAGCGATTTCTCGAACACCGACACGAGGTCTTTACGCGACGCTTTCGGTTCGAGCTCGAAAAAGCGCGTGACCGAGCCCACATCCTGGAGGGGCTCAAGATCGCGATCGACCACTTAGACGCCGTCGTGAAGCTGATCCGCGAGTCTCGCGATCGCGACGCCGCCCGAGTGGGTCTCATGCAGCGGTTCGGGCTCTCCGAACGGCAAGCCAACGCGATTCTCGATATGCGGCTGTACCAGTTAACCAACTTGGAGCGGGACAAAGTGGAGGAGGAGTACGAGAACCTGATCAAGGAAATCAGCCGCCTGGAGGATCTATTGGCCAACCCGCGCAAAATCTACCTGGAAATTCGCGCCGACTTGCTGGACCTCCGACGCAAGTACGCGGACGCGCGCCGCACCGAGATCGTCCCCGAAGAGGGGGAGATCCAAATCGAAGACCTCATCGCGGACCGCGGGTGTGTGCTGACGATCAGCCATTTGGGATACATCAAGCGCATGCCCGTGTCCTCGTTCCGCGCCCAGCGCCGGGGTGGGCGGGGCGTGGTGGGCATGGAAACGCGTGAAGAAGATTACGTCGAGCACGTGTTCACAGCTTCGACGCACGATTACCTCTTGTTTTTCACCGAGCGCGGGCGGGTGTACTGGAAAAAAGTCTATGAAGTCCCAGAGGCGGGCCGGGCCGCCCGCGGCAAAGCCATCGTGAACTTCCTGGAGATCAATTCCGAAGAGCGGATAGCCACGCTGATCCCGGTGCGTGAGTTCAGCCCGGATCGGTTTCTAGTCTTCGCCACCGAGCGGGGGATCGTCAAAAAGACCAACCTGGGCGCGTTCAGCAACCCCCGCGCCGGCGGGATCATCGCAATTCGGATCGAAGAAGGCGACCGGCTGGTGGGGGTACGGTTGACCTCCGGCAGCAACGACATCGTACTCGTCACGCGCCAAGGCATGAGTATTCGGTTCCACGAAGACCAGCTGCGCGACCAAGGGCGGGACACGATCGGCGTGCGCGGGATCGAACTGGCACGCGAGAACGACGCCGTGGTTGCGGTGGAGGTCGTGGACCCGAGCGCCACGTTACTGTGCATTTCGGAGAACGGGTTCGGCAAGCGAACGTCCTTTGATGAGTACAGGGTCCAACATCGAGGCGGCAAAGGGCTGATCACCATGAAGACCTCCGATCGCGTCGGACCGATCGTGGCCGCTCACAGCGTGCGCGACGAAGATCAAATCATGGTGATCACCGAACAAGGGCAGACGATTCGGGTGTGGGTCCGCGATATTCGCGTCATCAGCCGCATCACGCAAGGCGTCAAGATTATTCACCTGGCTCCGGGTGATCGCGTCGTTTCTGCCACCACGGTTGAGCCGGAGGAACAGGCAGACCGTGAGACCGTGGAAGAGCCGAAACCGACTCCGTGAATGAACGATCCTGTGTCCTGACGAATGGAAGAACGCCGTGGCGCGCCCATTCGGTTCTGTCCTAGCCGCATGGCCTGCAGGGGCGCGGAGCATATCAAGGGCCACCCCGCGGCCGTGAAACTTTTCCACGCATGCGAGGCCCTCGACCGCCATGGTCGTCCTCTTCCCAGCCAGCTCCGCCACGGGCCAGGACTCTCGACCTCCTAATGCCAACGCTCTTGCTTCCGTACTCGCCTCGCACATTCGGCCGGCGACGTGTTCGCAATGCCGAACCGACCATGTACGGAATGCGGGTTTCCTGGCGGGCGGACCGTGGTGTCCGATCCCGGAACACTCGCATTCGGACCTCCTTGCAACCTATTGGCCGGACGAGTCCCTCCCAGTTGCGCCGCGCCCGGCTCCCGTTAGGTGGCAGGAGTCCCGAGCCTCGGCCACCGGAACGGCGCGTTCGTAATGAGAACGATGTCGTGGACCTCTGCCGCCCCAACGGCAGAGTTGCGACGGCGCGGGGACGCCACGCTCCAAAGCCAATGAGCCAGCCCCAGAAGTCGGGCCCGTTTCAGAACTCGTAGAACCCTCTGGATGGCCGGTTCGGGCCAACGCTTCGGCGCCAGCGTAGTTGCGAGATTCCCATGGCACCAGACCCGACCAGCTAGGGTGATCGGCGAAGAATCGCTGCGCCCACCAGTCCGATGATGGCGGACACTACCGAGGCGCTGGCCGCGATAACCAACGTTGTCAGAGAAGAAAGCGAGTCGTCTGAACGCCCTTCGAGGATGCGCACGTAGAGGACCATCTGCAACACGTATACGACCAGCCAGAGCACCAGGTTGATTCCGAGGGCTCCCCCCGCCCACCGCCGATGGGGGCGCAGTCCTTTGCCCGATGTCGTCACCAGCAGGGACGCGAGCGACGTCACAATGCACACCAGCACCAGAAAGCCAGTCACTGCAGCGGTGCGGATCGTCCAGCCTTTGGCTGCCCAGGCCCAACCCACAGCGGCGGCCCAAAAGCTGTAGACGTTGGACCAGAGCCAGAAACGGACCGTCCGAGGTGACGGCGGGGTGCCCGATGAAGGAGCTGAACTACCCGTCAGCAACGCCGGTGGAGAAACCGGCAAGACCTGCTGGACCGTAGCGAGCGGCGGCACTCCGCTTTGTGCAGTGGCCACGTGTTCTTGAAGCCGGGGCCACACGCGGTCGAACGTTTTCCGCCGCGACCAAGCCCGCACTCGAACTGGGCCCACGTCGCTCACCAACCACACTTCGCATGTGGGGCCGATCCAAGCTCCCAGCAACCCCAACAGCACTCCCACCACCAATGCCACCCCGCCGGCGATCCTCCAAACCGTGCCAGCTTGGGGGTGCCAGAGGCCAATGGCTGCCACAGCGAGCACGCTCAAACTGAGCACCCACCAGAGTTCACGGACACGAGTGGGTTGGATCCAGACCGCGAGCAGGTCACGAAAATCTAGTCGCCGGTATCGCTCGACGAACATCTCGCGGTCTACGACGAGGAGAAACTCGGGCGTACCCCACACAAAGGACTTCGTCGCGACGCCGTACCAAGAACCTGGCCATCGCCGCAGTTGGGGTCGAGAAGAAGGGGAGTTCACGACTGCACCGCCACCGCCGTCAGCGCGAAGAACACAATCCAGCCCGCCATGAGTGCCACCGCACCGATGCCGGCCAACCACCAGCGCACCCGGGTGCGGGGCAACAAGCTCGTGCGCTGGCGGCGGTAGCGGAGCACCAGCCAGAGGGACACCGGCGCGGTGAACAGGCTAATCCAGCCAAACATAAAGCCCACAGCCATGGCGCCGAACAACGTGGTGTTCTTAACGTCGTACGAACCTGCTAGCCAACCGATGGAAGGCGCCAACACTAGCCAAAGGGCGAGTGGAAACCAAGGAGCGCTCACCAGGAACCATGCAAGAGAGTCGTATTGAAACAGCTCGGGCACAGTGCGCCATCCGCGCGATGGGTCCTCCACGGTACAACAACGCCCACAACGGACGTGACCATCCAACTCGATCGCGCAAAGCGAACACAACAAGCGGCCACAGTGCTCGCACGTGTGCTCCGCGCGCAAGTCCGGGTGATCGAAGCACCGCGCGTCCTCTGCAGAAGCGGGGATAGATTCTACCGGCATGGGGGGCGCCAACAGGCGGGGAAAGACTCGCACTTCCGTTGGCCGCCCACAGCCGGGGCAGTCGAACCGGTGCGCCTCGGGTCCGGTTGGCCAAGGGGTCCCACACCTTGGGCATGTCCAAAGCAAATTCACGGGTCAGATTCGGATGACGCGGGTATTGCAAATCATGTCGTGCAGCGCGCGGCGCTCGTGGTCGAACAAGGCCAGGAGAAACCCGACACCGCAGGTGAACTGGGAGAGGAGTTTGGCGAAGAAGCGCCCGGTGGCCCGTGCATAGGTGATTCGACGGCCCTCGGAGTCGGTTACTCGCATCCGAAACGCGAGTTTTCCCAGCGTACTGCCGAACCGGCCCACGGTCCAAATCTCATAGATTCCGTTCAGGACCAAGCCAAAGAGGCTCAGCCCGCCTTGAACGAGGTAAATTCGAAGCATGCGTTCAGGGCTCAAATGTTCCGAGTGGCGCGCGGGCAAGAGGCCAACCACCAGCGCCATAGACAGAGGATATAGCACCAGAGCCAACAAAAGATGGTCCAGCATGTACGCGAGAAACCGCGGGAGGAAGGGAGCGAACCGCAAGGTCTCCAATACGCGCCCCGTTTCCCGCAACCGTTGCACGACGAGATTACGACATTCGGTACAAATGGGATGGCCATCTAGTTGTACTCGGCGGTGGGGTTCCGTAGGCCGGCCGCACTCCGCGCACCGTGCACCGGGCGGTAGCTCCGCGGCCTTGGGCAGTTCCGCATCCGGCCAGGCCTCCCGCAACGGTCGCCAATCGCTCCACCCCGGTTGCCACACAAGTGTGTCCGCAGTAATGACACCCGAGCGGACTAGCTGCAAGAATGACTCCGCAGACAAGGGACCACGAGGACGGCCCCGGTACGCGTAGTACCACGCCGCGGGTTCAGTCATGGCCAATCCAGGCACCGCTCAAATCCGCTCACCGCCACGCGTACGAAAGGGCCAACTCTCCCGTTTACCGACCTGCATAGGGTCGGCGCTTGCTCGCGTCCGTGGCGCCCCTGCTCTGAGGCCCGAAGCCAACACAATTTGCTCCAATTCGAACCTTTGACAATTAACCGGAACGACTCGGACCGCCAAGACAAAAGGTCACCGGTAAAGAATGATATCTTGCTCCGGTGGCTCGTCCTCCCCGGGCCTGGGTCGGTACAGGTAGTCCCGAATCCGGATATAGTGCTCCGAGACCGGTCCGAAGGAGGTCCAAGTTTCCCCGTCGTAGGCATCGACCAACCTCAAGTGACCTTCGGCGTTCATGCTGCCCGTTAGCAGATTGCCCACTCCATCTTTGCTGGTTTTGATAATGACGGCGTCACCCGACTGGCGGATCTTGGCCGTGAGAGGAATTTCAATCCCGGGCGCCACGTACGCACCGGACCAAGAGCCGGAAATGTCAATCCCTGCTGTGCCAGGGCCCCCCCCCCGTGCCGCCGCCACCACTGTCGCATCCATCGCCCACAACCCACAGGAAAGCAGCCAAAACGGCCCATCCCACACGTGTAGCCTTCATGACTGGATTAGTTTCCCCCAGTATGCCCCCCAAGTCAAACCTCGGACCTTCACAACTATGCGATCCGCTTGCAGCCTCAGCCGAAACACCGACCCCGTTCGAAGACCGACCCAGCGCAGGGGCCACGGGCCGGACTCCGAGGTCCCAACGCGCCGGCGGCTCTCGCGTTCACTCACAGCCTCGGCGAATTCAGTCCTTCTGAGCCCTCACGAGGGACTACGGAGTTCGTGGCACAATGGCTATCTGCAGCGTCCCTTTCTGCACCGGCCGATCCAAGTCGATGCCAATCCGAATCGGTCGTAGTCCGCGCGAACTCTCCTCCTCGATCGGACTGGCCGAAACCCTCCACGGAGACTCGTCACATCGAATCGTGGCCTCCACCGACTCGCCGTGTTCTGTGATCACCAGCTCGGAAGCGGACCGCTGTGTCCATTGACCACACGTGATCAACGCTACCCCGAACGTCTCTGGCTTTTCGAACTCGAACCGATCCGTCACAGTAAGTCTGCCGCGCCCCGTGCGTTCGAAGACGAAGGTGCGGGTCAAGTGTCGCAACGTCGGCACCGGGTACGCGCTGCGCAAGTCGAGTGTCCACACGTCCCGGGCATCCTCAAAGGCTTCTTCCAGCACGACGGCGCGAGCATCGGCCCCAGGCTTCTGAAGAGTGCCCGCGACGACCGGCACAGGGTGTCCCCACGAGTTGAGCAGCCGGCTTTCGTACCGCTTCGAGCTAAACGTGCGCGCGGTGTAGATCTCTGCGCCAGGGTCGAGAATCAGAGTTTCGCGCCCCAGTGCCACCACAAACGTGCCCAGATCGTTATGGTTGTGAGGTTCCGCGTTATGGCCACCCTTGAGCGCAACGGCCATCCGACACTCCGATCCACGCAAAGGACGTCCAACGAGCACGCCGCCATGCCGGAAATAGGACCGGATTTCGTATCGGTCGGCCGTAGGGGGAACCGGCTGTCGATCGGCGGAGTTTGGAAATGCGCGGACTAGTACGCTGAGCAAATCGTTGGCCTCAGCGGCCTCGGCCAGCGTGGGGGACGGAATCTGCGGCGCCCCCCATCCATATCGGCGGTTCAAAAACGCCATGAGCCACGGGGTGGGCCGGGTGCCAACGCCGCAGTCAGCGAACGCCGGATAGATGTCATGTTGCAAGTGGATCCGCGATGGATACAACGCCGCCTCTTTGGCGGCCGGGTGCTCGAAGAGGTCCAGGCGGCCTCCGGTCACCTGCGCAAGGGTCTCGGCCAAGAGAACAAAATGTCCAAAGCCATAGTTCCAGTACCCCATGCCCTCGCCGCAGTAGCCATCGGGACCGAACCCCTGCAAGAAGTGCTGGATATTGGTCTCGGCCGCGGCGATGTAAAAGGCTCGCTCCATCCGGTCGGTACTAATGGCGAGTGCGGCCGCTACCACCCCCGCATGGCACACCGCATTCCAGTTGTGCTCCGCAGTGATCCATCCCTGGCGCCGACCTCGACCTTCCACGGACTGCCGATAGGGCTCCAGAATGCGCTCGCGAAGCCGCGCGGTCACGAGAGCTCTACATTCGGCCGACAACCGGTCGCCCAATAGCCAGAGGCAAAGTCCCAGGTCGCTTGCCAGGGCAGATGAACCCAGGTCAATGTCCGTCCGTTGTCCTTTCCAGTTACTCAGATCACGGTCGTGGAAGTTGTACACCCAGGTCGGTTCCGCGCAGATGGACCGAAGTGTGACCTCGAGAGGAGGGAGAAAACGGCCGCGGTACTCCAAGCACTCGGCCAATGTCAACAGGGGGATTCGGCCATGGCGCTGGGACCGAGTTCGTTGATACTCCTTGGTACGGCGTCCTGTGGTCTTGAATAGGAGATAAATTTCTTCCGTCAGTTCTGGCATCGGCTCGCGCACTCGCCGAACCGCCTGGGACACGAGATTCGCGAAGGCGGGAAGGGAGGCGAGCCGCTCCCACGCACTCCGGTCCGCCGCCGGTCGGCCTACGAGTGACTGCGAGTCGGAGAGCCATCCCGCAATCTGGGTTACGCGTGCAGTACTGACCCCGTCGCTGAAGGCGGGCGCACACAAAATGCCTAGCGCAACCATTCCTCCCGCCCATCCCATTCGAAACCGATCCATGTTCGGACCTCCTTGTCTGTTCCTCGTTCGGCACGGTTTGGCCGCCGCGTTGGTTCGGATTTCTACCAGCGAACGGTTCGTCCGACAACTCCGAGCTTTGGGGCAGTGATCCTCTACCGGGGGCGGACCGATCAGAGCGACCGGGCCACGTCTGCTCAAATGACAACGGATCTATCCCACGACGTCGATGTCTGGATGGATCCGGTTCTCGACCGGTCCATCCCAGCAAGGAGTTTGCGCGGGGCGCGCGAGAGGTGTAGGCTTTCCACAAGGAAAGGATGGCGTCATGAAGAGATTCTCTTGGACAGTCCTGTGGGCCGCATTGCTGGGATTGCCGTTGGTTGCATTGGCCGGGAAGGGCTGGTTGGAGGACCTCGACCAGGGCCTTCAGAAGGCCGCGAAAGAAAACAAATACGTGTTGGTGGACTTCTCCGGTTCGGATTGGTGCGGCTGGTGCATCAAACTGGATGAGGAAGTCTTCTCGAAGGCGGAATTCAAAAACTACGCCGAAAAAAACCTCGTCCTTGTGCTGCTGGACTTTCCTCGACGTCGCGAATTGCCGCGGGAGGTGCGCGAGCGCAACGAGCAACTGCTGAAGAAGTACGGTGTGCGGGGGTTCCCCACGGTGTTGATCCTCAATCCCAAAGGGGAAGTGATCGGGCGCGCTGGGTACCGACCGGGTGGGCCGCAGGCCTACATTCAGCACCTAGAGGAAATAATCTCCGCCGACCGCGCGAAGAGCAGCGCAGCGAAGTAATTTGTCTCCTGCTCAGACTTCTGAGGCTCTCGGTCTCCGAGACCTCGGCGACATTCGCCGAGCCTCGCGCCGGAGGCTTGAGACAGACCAGCCCGCGCCTTATTGCAACACCGGACCAAGCTCGGCCCACACCCGTTCGAGTGCGCCGGCAATGGCTCCCGCGGGCTTGTTTGCGCTCGTGCGGAGGACCTGGCAAACCTCGAGCGATGGCCTCATGGTCATGCGACGCGCGCGCTCGACGATTCGACTCACAATGTTGTCCTCGATCTCGAACAACCCTCCGTGGAGCAACACTGCTTGAGGGTTGAAGATGTTCACGACAATGGACACGGCCAGCGCGAGATATTCCAGAACGTCTTCCAGAATGCCGTCGAGCGCCAAGCGCCCCTGTCGAACCTCCTCGGCGACCTGAGCGATCGTTAGCGGCCGCCCGGCACGTTCGGACGCCGCGCGAGCCAACGCATAGTCGGTGGCTACGGTTTCAAGACACCCGCGGTTTCCGCACCCGCAGGGCCGTCCCTCCAGTTGGACCCGGATATGGCCAATCTCGCCTGCGAAGCCCGTCGACCCTGTGATGAATCGACCGGCGGAAACCACACCCATGCCGAACCCCGCGCTGACGTCAAGAAGGACGAAGTCCGTGAGGTTCTTGGCGTCCCCGAAACGTTGGGCTGCTAAACATAGCGCGTGCTCCTCCTGAAAAGTAGCCACGGGGGTGCCGAGTTCTTTCTTTAACCGTTCGCCCAGATTCACTCCATCCAAGAAGTGAAGGTTCGGCGAAAACACGACTCGCCCCGTGGCTCGATCGATCAATCCAGGCACCGTCAGACCAATGTAGCGGAGTTCGGACCTGGCGCTCCGACGCTGATGGCGGATGTGGGGTACGATGGCGGCCACGAGTTGATCCACATCATGCGGAGTGGGGACCACCACTTGGCGACCCGACAGGGGCTGGCCGTCCAGCCCTGCGGCGACGATGGTGGTTTCATGAATATCCACCACCACCCCCACCACGTGGGCTTTCTTCTTGGCCAAGTGAAACAATATCCCTGGACGCCCGCGCGTGGGCACGGGCTTTCGGCCCCGCTCCACGATGCCTTCTCGAACGAGAATCGCCACCAACTTGGACATCGTCGGTGGACTGATACGCGTGAGGCGTGTCAATTGCGCACGCGTGCAGGGCCCGTGGCGCTGAAGGGCCTCGATCACCCGGCGAACATTCAACCGCCGCAGCAGTGCGGGTACAGCGGCAACTCGACTAGGACTTCCCATTCTGAAGCGTCTCCCTTTGCCCGTAGTATGCACTCCAACCATGTTTTCGCATAAAGTGTCGGTCCAGCAAAGCTGGGCGAATCGGGCCAACCTCGGGCGCCAACATCACAGTCCACGCCGCCACCTCGGCAATCATTTCCAATGCGATGGCGTTTTCGACCGCGCGAGGACCGTGTTCGCCCCATGCGAAGGGGCCGTGTCGAGGCACCAAAGCGCCAGGAAAGTTGAGCGGATTCAGTCCGTGGCTGACAAAGTACTCGACGATGACGGCGCCCGTTCGAGTTTCATAGCCGTCTCGGATTTCTTCGTCCGAGAGCATGCGCACGAGCGGGACGGGCCCGTGGAAGTGGTCGGCGTGGGTGGTGCCCAAACACGGAATCGGCCGTTCGGCCTGCGCCCAGGCCGTGGCGAAACGAGAATGGGTATGCACCACCGCACCCACCTCAGAAAAATGGCGGTACAACACCAGGTGTGTGGGCGCGTCGGAAGAAGGCCGGAGTTGGCCAGAGACGGTTCGGCCGTCATCGAGCGACAGCACCGGAATGTCCTCCGGCCTCAACCGCTCGAATGGCACGCCACTGGGTTTGATGCCGAACACTCCGACGCGGCGGTCCACCACGCTGGCATTCCCCCAAGTGAGTGTCACGAGATGGGCGCGCGCCAAGGCCAAGTTCGCTTCGACGACCGCTTCGCGCAACTCTGGAAATTCCAGTGGCATGTTGTCACTGCGTTGTGCGCATTATGCGAACGCGATCCCGAATTCGCAAGAGCGATTTCATGAGATCCGAAAGATCCGCCACCCGGTCGGTTCCCCCGAACGCGTCGTGCAAGCGCCGATACAACGAGTAGAGTTCGCTGTACACCGCCGCCGCGTCCCGCTGCGGACGGAAACTCTCGGGCAAGACGCCCGTCATGGCGCGGACCGCAGAGGCAAAGTCGGGATGGCCCCCACGCGACGGTCCGGCCACGACCGCCCCGGCCATGGCCGCTCCAAGCGCGCAGGTTTGGGTGCTCCGCGCCACCTCGAGTGGCCGCCCCAGTACATCGGCATAAATTTGCAACACGAGCCGGTTGCGCACAGAAATCCCGCCGCACACGACCACTCGCCGAACGGGCACGCGGTACTCCTCGAGCCGTTCGACAATCACCCGAGCCCCCATCGCGGTGGACTCGATCCAAGCACGGTAGAGTTCCGCGGGCGTGGTTTGGAGCGTGAGCCCCAACACTAGGCCCGTCAGGCGTGGGTCCACCAACACCGTACGATTTCCGTTGTGCCAGTCCAACGCCAGCAGTCCGCTCTCCCCAGGCGCCAACCGGGAAGCCTCCGCACTTAAGCGCTCGTGGCGCGCCAACTCAGGACCACCAGGCTGAATGCGCTGAACGAACCAGTTGTAAATATCGCCCACGGCCGACTGTCCGGCTTCGATCCCATGATGCCCGGGCAATACCGATTCCGGCACAATGCCACACACCCCCGGGATGTCCGGAACTGAGTCGGACAAAGGAGCCACGGCCAAGTCGCAGGACGAAGTCCCGAGAATCTTCACCATCGTGCCGGGTTCGATCCCGGAGCCGACCGCGCCCAGGTGCGCATCGAACGCGCCAGTCGCCACGGGGATGCCGGCTGGGAGACCCAATCGCGCCGCCCATTCCTCCGTCAGCGCCCCCGCGGCCTGCGCGATCGTTTGAGCACGATCGGGAAGTGTTCGGCGCACACGAGCCAGCTCGGGGTCCAAGGAGGACAAAAATTCTTCATCTGGATAGCCGCCCCAGTCCGGATGAAACATCGCCTTGTGTCCCGCAGCGCAGATGCTGCGCGGCAGGTCCGAGGGATCCGTGCGACCCGTCAACAGCGCCGGGATCCAGTCGCAGCACTCCACCCACGTGTACGCCGCCGTGAACACATCCGGTGCGACCCGGCGACAGTGCAGAAGCTTCGACCAAAACCACTCGGACGAGTATACCCCACCGCACTTGGCCAAATAGGCCGGGCGCAGTTCGCGTGCTCGAGAGGTGATCTCTAGCGCCTCTTCGTGTGCCGTGTGGTCTTTCCACAACCAGGCCAGCGCATGGAGGTTCGATGACCATTGTGGTTGCAGCGCGAGGGGCTCCCCGCGTGCATCCACTGGGATCGGCGTGCTTCCCGTGGTGTCCACTCCGATCCCAATGATCCGTTGCGGTGAGAACTCTCGGTCGGACCGGGCCATGTCCATGGCAGCCTGAACGGATCGCTCGAGGCCTTCGATGTAGTCGCGCGGATGTTGACGCGCCAGCTCCGGTTGACGGGGGTCGGTGAGAATGCCATGGTCGCCGGTGGCATAGTCCCAAACCGCCGTTCCAACTTCCTCCCCCGTATCCACGCGGATCACCACGGCTCGAACCGAGTTGGTGCCGTAATCCAGTCCCAATGCGTAGGTCGTCACGATGTTCATCTCCTATGCGGGCTATTTTAATGGTGATTACAAAGGTCGCAACCGTTGGCTAGCCTTCGCGGGTGGAGATCTGCTCGCGGTAGGACTCCACTTCCCAGTTTTCGATGAAGAGCCGTGCGGCATCGGAGAGGTACTGCACCCCTCCGAACGCCCGCGCCAGCCTCAGCACCTGGGCGCCGTCCTGCGCCAGCTCCATGGCAAGCGTGGCCCGTTTTGCGGTCCGGCCCAAGGCCACGACCGCGTCTGGCGCCACCCAAATCCGCGGGGATCCACCATACCGCCGCCGGTAGGCCTCCACGCTGTCCCGCGTCAATTCACCGACCAACGGGAACGAACGGGCGTAGACGATGTGGTCCGGCGTGAGCGGTCCCTGGGCCACCTCGAACTTCGGACTGGCCACGACGCTGGCGGCATCCTCGCCGAGCATCTGCCGTGCCGGCTGGGCCCAACATTCGATGGCATCTGCACTGAACGGAAGTGGGGGCAACCAGTTCGGATCTTCTCCGCGGCGGAGATACTC
>CAACVY010000135.1 GCA_900661335.1 uncultured bacterium
CGCGCGGCCATGCAAACCCTATGGCAAGCGCCCGAGGATTTTTAAGATTGCGGAACGGAACCCGGGCTGGCCCAAGAATGCCGGCCGAGACGCTTAACCCTGGGGACGACAGGACACGAGCTGTAACTGTCCGCGTGAAGGGCCCCGGCCGGGTTTCTTCGGCCAGTGGCCACGGTCGTCGCCAGGCCGTCAACGCGTAGGTCTCGAGCTTCCAGCGACGCAGCGTCCGATGGTCCCCGGGCCTCGGTCCAAGGTTTGGACGGGCCGAAACTTTTTTGTCCAAACGTTGGGAAGAAATCGGCGCGCAAGTTTCCGAGGCTTGGAAGAGGCTTTTCCCACCCCGTCGCGGCGTGATCTCCCAGCTCGTACAGGCACCTTGAGCAAGCGCCGGCTTGCACGGACTGCGTGCACGGAGGGGAAAACACATCACTCGCAGATCTTCGACATGCTGTGAAGCATCTTTGTTGAGGCCCTCGCGGGGAAAGCCATGGAATGAGGTTTCTCGTAAAGTTCTTCGTCTCAAAGCATCCGGGCCTTGAAGCCATGGGCACGGTTGAATCGGCCAAAGGATCACGACCCAAACTGGATGACTTAAAGAAGCCAGCGCGGTCGAAGTTCTGGGAGGCCGCCCGTCCTATGTTTGTACTCCGAACACCGGCCCGACGTTTCGAAATCGGCCAAGGCCCGACCCAGAAGAGGTGCGATGCTTGACCCGCCGGGTCATCGCCGATAAAGTGCCTTGAAAAAGCGACAAGGCCATGAGTATCAACCCACACATGGACGCCTTCATGGACGCCTTTCCCCATGAGGCCTTGACGTTTGACGACGTTTCGCTGGTCACGCAGTACAGCGACTTTCTCCCGCCCGATGCGGACATCTCGACCCGCCTTACGCGGAACATCCGCATGAACATCCCCTTCATCAGCGCCGCCATGGACACCGTGACCGAGACCCGCATGGCGATCGGCATGGCCATGCTCGGTGGCCTGGGAGTCATCCACAAGAACCTCACGCCTCGCGAGCAAGCGGAGATGGTGGACGCGGTGAAACGTTATCTCAACGGGCGCATCCGAAATCCGATCACGTTCCGAGACACGGACACCCTCCGAACCGTCCGCGAGACCTGCCAACGCAAAGGGTATAACTTCAGCGGCTTTCCGATTGTGAACAGCCGCGGAGACCTGGTGGGCATTCTCACCTCGCGCGACATAAAGTTTTCGCAGGACCCGGACGCTCCGATCGCGAAAGTCATGACCAAGAAGGTCATCACCGCCCCGCCGGAGACGACGCTGGAACAAGCATATGAAATCATGCTCCGCCACAAAATCGGCAAGCTGCCGTTGGTCAAGGGACGGAAGCTGGTCGGGTTGTACTCGTACACGGACGTCGTGATGTTGATTCGAAACGTCCGCCCTGAATACAACCGCGATGCGCAATACCGCCTGCGCGTGGGCGCCGCCGTAGGGCCGGGCGATCACGAACGCGTCGAACAACTCGTGGAGAAAGAGGTGGACGTGATCGTCGTGGATACGGCCCATGGACACAGCAAGGGCGTGATCGAGATGACGCGGTGGATCAAAAAACACTACCCGTCCGTCGAGGTCATCGCAGGCAATGTGGCCACCGGCGAAGGCGCGGTGGCCCTGCGCGACGCCGGGGCCGACGCGGTCAAGGTGGGTATCGGACCGGGTTCGATTTGTACGACGCGGGTCGTGGCCGGCGTCGGTGTGCCCCAGTTGCGCGCGATTTATGACGCTGCTCGCGCGCTGGAGGATTCGATCCCAGTGATTGCCGATGGCGGGATTCGACATTCCGGCGATGTTCCTAAGGCCATCGCCGCCGGTGCGGATTCCGTCATGATGGGTGGAGTCCTTGCGGGCACCGACGAGAGCCCGGGCGAGAAGATCATCCATCAGGGCCGGCAATACGTCGTATATCGAGGAATGGGCAGTCTGGACGCGATGCGCGCGCGTGCAGGAAGCCGAGAACGGTATGGCTTGGGCGATGTGCCGGAAGACGAACTGGTCCCGCAAGGGATTGAAGGCTTGGTTCCCTACGCGGGCCC
>CAACVY010000131.1 GCA_900661335.1 uncultured bacterium
GGGATTCACCCCCGAACAGGCCTCCCGATTCGATGTGCTCGTCGAGGCGATGAACCTTCGCTTGCGGGGGCAAATTGAGAAGTTTGCACGCGCCGTACAGGATGGCCAACCGTTGACGCCCGAAGTGGGGGCAAGGTTGATTCGAGATTTGTCGGCCGATGTGGTCACCACGTACGAAGAACTGGACCGAGAATTGCCACAGTGGCGGTCCGTGGATCAGGGCCGCCTGGACCTGGGGAATTTCGTGGATCCCAAAATCGCCGAGCCCCTCGTGACGATTGAAGATGATCTGCGACAAATTGAGCGGCGCAGTGAACGATGAGTTTGACCTTGCGTCACATCCGACTCGTTATGTGGAATGAGCTGGTAGACGCTTTGCGTAGCCGTCGTGCGCTAGTGGTTTTGGTCCTCTATGTGGCGATGGCCATGTTGACGACCAATTGGGCGGTCAACTTGCTAGAAAAACTCGAGAACGAGGTCGGTGCCCTTCTTCAATTGGACGCCGGCGCCACCACGGGCGCGATCAGCACGGCCATTTGGAAGTCGGAACGCTTCCGCCGAATGGTCGCTCAAGGTACGGGGGATGCCTCGCTGGTGGAAGATCTAATCGGCACGCCGCCGATCGCACTGATCTATGGTGCACTGGCATTTTTTTACACCCCGCTTCTGACGGTGCTCGTCGGTTCCACGCGCATTGCGGAAGAGGTCGCCAGCGGTTCGGCTCGCTATGCGTTGGTCCGCACGTCGCGGTCCGCCTGGAGCACGGGGAAGTTTCTGGGGCAAGTGGCGTTGGTGGGAGTTGCGCTGGCGCTGAGCGGGATGGCGGCCTGGGGGTTGGCGGCATTTCGCATCGGGGTGTTCGAGCCGGGGCCGACCTTCGTCGGTATGCTCTTGGCGGCCGCGCGGGCATGGGTGTTCACGATCCCATATGCGGCCATGGCGGTGGGAGTTTCGCATTGGACGCGTTCGCCGAGCCGTGCGACTGCCGCCGCGATGTTCGTGGCCATCGTATGGCCGTTTCTGGCTGTGATGGCGGAGCATAGGTATGGGCCCGGATGGCGAGAGCTGTGGCATCCGGTGTGGATGCTCACCCCGCAGCGCTCGCGCTTGGACCTTTGGCGGTCGGACCTCCAACGCCTGATTCCAGCCGTCGTCCATCTCGCCGCATTGGCGGGCACGTGGCTGCTAGCAAGCCAACTAGTCTTTCGGCGTCGAGACCTATGAGGCACGTTTTAGTCTGGCATCATGTAACGAAACGCTATGGGCGTCGAACGGTCTTGCAGGGGTTTAGCTTAAAGATTCGCGCCGGCGCGATCGTGGGGCTGGTCGGCAGTAACGGCGCCGGGAAAACTACCGCAATGGCCGTGGCCGCCGGTACGGTGCGGTGCGACGAGGGTTACGTAGAGCTGTTCGGAGAATGTGGTATGGACCCGATGCGCTTCTCGGGTCGATTGGCGTGGCTGCCTCAGGACTCGGAACTGCCGCGGGATGCGCGAGTTCGTGAACTGCTGATTTTTTACGCCATGCTTCAGGGGTTGCCGAAGCGTACGGCGGCCATGGAAGCTGACCGGTGCTTGGATCTGGTCCACTTGTCCGAGCGTGCAGATGCCCCGACCCGGACACTCTCGCATGGAATGCGCAAACGGCTGATGATTTCTCAATGTTTTCTGGGGTGTCCAGAAGTGGTGCTGCTGGACGAGCCGCTCAACGGGCTGGACCCACGGGAAGCTGCGCGCGTACGCCAGTTCCTAGCCCAGCAACGGGGCCGCCGAACGATGGTGATCTCCTCGCACAATTTGTTCGAGCTCGAATTCCTTTGCGACGAAGTGGCATTCATCGAGCAAGGCCGTGTTCGGGAGCATGGGCCGATGGACCGGGTAATTGGGCGTGAAGACCTGTGGGTATACGAACTAGCTCCCAATACCACGGCATCGTGGGAAGAGTTGCAAAGCGTGGCGGAGGGTCTGGGCGTGAATTGGCAACCTGAGCGAGCAGAACTGACTGTTCGATTCCGCGCCGATGGACAATCGGCCGACGATGTCAACGCGGCAGTTCTCCGTTGGCTATTAGATCGCGGGCTAAAGATTCGCGCAGTCCACCGAGGCCAGCGCCTAGAAGAGCGGTATATGGCCGCAACTCATCCTAATTAGTGCCAGACACTGCGCAGTTTTGCTCGCAACTCCCTGGTAGGCAATGGGTTGCGTGGGGTTTTGAATCGCAAGATTTTTAGGGTTTCTGGCTGCGCAACGTCCCCAAACCCAGCAAAAGCCCTCGCTTCAGCCGTGAAAAAGCCCTGCAACGACGTCCACTGAAGGCCCGATACGCACAAAATAGCCCAACGAGTGCTGCGTCAAGTCCAAAGGGATATGCAAAACGCCCAAACCGACTCGAAGAAAAGCCACACATGCGCCTCAAGCCGCAGAGTGGGCGCCCCAAGGACCTC
>CAACVY010000130.1 GCA_900661335.1 uncultured bacterium
TGGCGGCCCAGGTGATGTTGCAGCATTATCTGGATGCTCAGGCCCACGCGCGTCCAGATGCGCCTCTAGGCTCGACAGCCTTGGATGAATGAGCATGCCCGACCGGCCGTTCCACGTGCCCAACATACCCAGTGCCATTCCCGTACGCTACGTGGCGTGGCTGGCGTACGACGGCACGGACTACGTGGGATGGCAAATTCAGCCCCACGGTCGTTCGATTCAAGGGGAGTTGGAAGCGGTCATCGAACGGTTGACCGGCTGTCGGACTCGAGCTCACGCGAGCGGTCGGACCGACGCGGGGGTCCATGCTCATGAACAGCCGGTTCATTTCGATTTGCCGGTTCAGTTGGATCTGAATCGGTTCTTATTGGGATTGAACGCCTTGCTGCCACCCGACATCCGTGTCTGGCGCGTACGCACAGCCCCCCCCACGTTCCACGCCCGCTATAGCGCGTTGGCGAAGGAGTACCGGTACCACATCTACAACGGGCCGGTCTGGGATCCTTGCCTCCGCCGATACACCTGTTGGGAGCGTCGTCCGCTCGATCTGAACGCTATGCGAGCCGCCGCCAAACACCTGGTCGGTCAGCACGATTTTGCAGCGTTCGCGGCCAACCCGCACCGAGAGGTTCATGGAACAGTTCGTACCCTGTTGAGGCTAGATGTCCGCCGCCGCGGTCCTTTGGTCACGATTGTGGCACGAGCGGACGGGTTCCTCTATCGAATGGTCCGCAGCCTAGCAGGGTTTTTGCTCCGCGTGGGCCGGAACGAGGTGCCTCCGGCGACTGCCGAGGCGATCCTTCACAGCCGCGTACGAACGGCCCGAGTCCCGACCGCTGCGCCTCAAGGGCTCTTTCTCTGGAAAGTCCAATACCCTCGCGACGCGTTCCGCAAAACGACAGCCCGAAACCGTGTGGTTGAACACCTCTCCACAGTTCCGCCAGAATGACCGTCATGAAGACGGTGAAATTGTGGGCGGAACTCTTTCTGGTCGCGGGATCGTTGGCGGCCTCCGCAGAATACCTCGGCGGCCTCGCGGCTCCCTTAGTCCCGCAGGAAATCACCACGCAGGACAATGAGGGGTTCGCAGCTCTTTCGTTAACCGACGGCAACAGCCGTACGCTCCGTCTCAACCTCGGCGCAGCGGCTCTCTGGGGCGATCCGGAATTATGGGAGCACCGAGTGGGTGGAGAGTACAACCTTGGGCAAACGGCGACCGAGGGCGGCTCAAAACGAGACCTCGAGCAAGGCCGACTAATGGCAAACAGCCGCCGGCGATGGACTGGGCCATACTACGGCGCCGTAGACGCGGCGCTCTCCTATGATCCGATTGCCGACGTAGATTACCGCGTCACGCTGGGACCCGCCCTCGGGGCCGACGTCGCGGCCAGCCCGACCGCGCGCGCCAGCGTGGAAACAGGCCCGGGGGCCTTGTGGGAACGAGTCAACGGAAACGGTCATCGCTTCGTCACGCTACGGGTCGCACAGCACTTCGAGTGGAGAATGGATCGTCGTTCGAGACTTTGGCAACGGTTTGAATGGACGGGAGAATTGGTCAACCCGGCCAATTTTCTGGTGCTGTTCGAGATTGGGGTCGAAGCCAGCATCACAGAGCGCACTCGACTGCGCACATCACTGCAAGACCGGTACGACTCGACGCCCGCGCCCGAGGCTCGTCGCAACGACCTGGCCCTTGCCACGGGCCTCGCATGGTCCTTTCGGTAAGCGGACAACGACACAAGGATGATTGGAGGGACTTCCTTACTTGTGCCGTTAACGCCTGAGGCCGCCCCCCCTCAATGGAGGAAGTGGCGTTGGCCAGTGAAGACCATGGCCACGCCATACCGGTCACACGCGGCGATCACTTCCTCATCGCGCACCGAGCCACCGGGTTGCACGATGAATCGAATTCCCGCCTCCGCGGCGGCCTCGATGTTATCGGGAAACGGGAAAAACGCGTCGGAGACTAGCACGGCTTCGCCCAAGCGGCGCCGAATGTAGTCGGCCTGCGAGACCCCATAGTCACCACCGGACGCATACCACCGCTGAAGGTTGTCCACCGCCCGTGGGATGGCCAGGCGGCGCAAGGCGTCGACCCGATTCGGTTGGCCCGCGCCCATCCCCAGCAAAGCAAAGTTACCAACGCGATACTCGTGGACGATTACAATGGCGTTGGATTTCACGTGCTTAACCAGCCGGATGCCAAACTCCGCCAACGCCCGTTTTTCGTCCGGGAATGGCGCCGAGGTGGGCACGACCCAATGTTGCAGAATCTGCACGTCCCGCTCTTGAAGCAACCATCCGCCGCGAATTTGTCGCGCGTGAAGCCCTTGGCTCGGCGGCGTCACAGAGGCCCCCAGCTCCAGCAGCCGAATGTCCCGGCTCTTTTTGCGCAACAACTCCAACGCGTCCGGCTCGAAGGCCGGGGCGATCAACGCTTCGACAAAGCGACCTTTGAGGCGTTCGGCCGTCGCGAGGTCCACCGGACGGTTGACC
>CAACVY010000137.1 GCA_900661335.1 uncultured bacterium
TCCGTCGCTGCACTGATCAAGCCAGACTTTTCGTCCGGCGTAGCGAGGTCGATTATGCCCAACCAGTGTCATTCGGTAACCGAACCACAATACTCTTCAAGGGAACGCTGACGTTGTTGATGACTCGGAAAGACTTTGGACGTGATCCCGTATCAATACTTGCGGATTAGTAAGTTTTTCGGCGCAAGAATGCCCATCAACTGCTAACGAATCTCACAGCATGGAAACCGATCTCATAGCGAAACCAGAAATCCCGAGTAGCATTCCTATTTTGTAGTTGGGTAGAAGGTTCGACTTAAAACGATAGGATCAAAGACTTGTGTATGCGAGTCTCTCGCACAACTCTCTGAGCCAACAAGCTTCAAACACAGAGATCACTCTATTTAACAAGCAGTCGAAATACTTCAACCGGTTGCCTGCTCCAACTTCGCGCTTTCTTTAACTCGACCTTCATGTTGAATGGTCCATCTACTGCGCCGGAAGGCCGACAAATGAGGTACTCGATTTCGAGCCACTGCGCGCTCACGGGAACGAAGTATGTAATCACATCCTCGTTGACAAGTGTGTATACCGCATACTGTGGTTGTTGACTTTGCAACCGATTGAACCTCGGCGACCGCGGAAACCGGACAATGTACTCACCTTGTGTGGCCTGAACCACGTTGCTAGGAACTTTGATCCCGAGCGTAGGCGAAAATCTCCGGTCTGCAGTGAGTGGTGCCGACTGCCGCGCCGCATCATGTCCGTCGACGCGGAGCCGATTAATATGAACCGCAGTAAAATAATCCGCGAACATCGTGCCAGATTCGTGACTCCCACTCCGAAATCTTAAAACAAGTCGGTCGTGTCCCCAGATCCCGATTAGCCACCCCGCGCTGTAAATACTTAGCGCCCAAAATAATACATCGAGTAATCGCCCTAATCTTTGCATGTTTTACCCCGGGCTCATGCGATACTTCCGGGTTGTCGCCAGGTCATGGAGGAATTACTCCGCACTTCATACACAAGGATCGTTCCGGCTGTCGCGCCCCCTGCCAGGGGTTGACGTGAGAAAGTAAGGTTCGAAAAAAAGAGAACGCCTGCCTCGCCACAGATTGCTTGCTTCTGGCAGATCGCATACAAGATTGATCGACGTTCCAAGCACCCAATTAGCACAGCCTCAGACCGGCTCGTTTACCACTACCAAGCCAACTTCACTTGTGGAATCCAAGTCATAGGAAACACCCATTTTGACACACAATATCCAACAACAACCCCAACCACAATTTCTCTCGCTCGTCTCGCCATTGTTCGTTTTCTCTCACCATGATTCGCCGCAAAAAGCACTTCTTCCAACCGCGTCAGACGCTTGTGACTCCTTATCAGGGCAAGGCACGGAATTACGTGCCCCCAAAGTAAACTCCGCAGGTCCAACCGCACGACAAAATACTTGGCGCGGTCGTGTTTGCAATCGTACGTCGAGCGATCAGCCAGAAAGGGCTCCCCCGTCTGGCGAAGGTTCTCTGCCACGCCCTGCCAACTCGGCAACCCCAGCCACATGGTAAATCTCAAGGGCCACACGTAGTACGACGCTATTAGACACCATAGTAAAGCAACTCCGAAAGAGGTTCTTGCGCCAATCAGTCCCCTGAAAAACTGGCATTCTCCACCGCTTCGCACGTGGCGCACTACCTTTCAAGGTTACGCGTTCCAGGACCGCTTACTTCCACCATCGTCCCGTGTGGCCGAGGCGGGGCCAAGGCGTAGTATTCAGTGTCTCCAGTCCATGCGCGCACCGTAATAGGCACAGCACTTTTACGTACCAGGTTTTGGAGCCATTCAGTTTCCCAGCCTGCTTTACATCCCCAATGCTCAACTTCTGCCCCGGGCTCGAGTTTTTCCGTAATCTTGCGCCAAGTTGAGGAATAAGGATCGAGGTGAGTAGGACCTAGGTGGGTATAATGGTGCAAAATAACGACCTTTGTAATCACCACCCCCTTCTTCCTCAGTTCTTCGAGATACTTTGCAGCCAACGATTGGTCATGAA
>CAACVY010000136.1 GCA_900661335.1 uncultured bacterium
CAACGCGCCGGATGGATTGGCCATGGATGATCACTTTCACCTCCTGCTGCAGGTGCGGGACCGTGTGCCTGTGGTTTGCGTCGGTGAGGAGGCGGATCTCGCATTCCTAGTGCGCGCCCTTCAGCCTGGCGAGAAGGCGACGGGATTCGACGTGCATGTAGTGTCCCCTGCGGCGTGGTCGCCGGCTGCTCTCCAGCGGGCTTTGGTCGTGTTTGTTTGCAACGCCCTCCCATTACCCGGGCCGGCGGTGGTGGACCTCGAGCGGCTTCTGCGGACCGGAGGCGTGGTGGTGATCTATCCGGGCGATCGCGCAGGGCCCGCCGACTATGCCGCGCTGCCCTGGCTGCCGGCGGCTCCGCAACGAATTGTGGATGTGCGCTCGGGTGAAGGCCGGCGAACGCTCCGATTGCGTCGCTCCAACGATCCCATCTTCGATGGGTTGAAGCTTCCCCCCGGCGTCGTGCCGACGTTGGCCGTTCGGCGCTACTTGGAAGTCGGTCCGCTGGCAGCAGGTGCGGAGGTGTTGGTCTCGATGGAGGGCGACGTTCCGTTCCTTCTGGCCCGTTCCGTCGAGCGCGGACGGGTCGTACTGTTCACGGTCGCCGCGGATCGCTCGTGGAGCAATTGGCCGTTGACTCCGCTCTATTTGCCACTGGCGCACCAACTTGCGCGTCACGGCGCGGCCCTAGTGCGCGAACCGCTTTGGGTGTGGCTGGAGCCCGAACTACGGGTGCCCGCGATGCCGGGCGGGACGCCAGACAAGCTCGTCGCGCCCGACGGTACCACGATCTCAGTACGCACCGCTCAAGGAGCCGACGGCAGCTCCTATGCAGTGGTGGAGAACTTGCGCGAACCTGGAATGTACAGCGTCGAAGAGCCCGGGGGTGTACGGCGACCTTGCCTGGCGGTCAATCTCGACCGACGCGAATCGGATCTGAAGGTCGTGGATGCCAGCACCATCCCACAACGCTTGGGGGTGCGCTCGGTCGCCGTGGTGCGGAGTCGGGAGGAACTGGGCCGCAAAATCGAAGAACTCCGCGTGGGGCGTCCAATGGCCGAGTGGATCCTGTGGCTTGCGCTGCTGGTGGGGGTGGCGGAGTTCATGTTTGCCAACCGGGTCAGCCGGCGCACGGCGCCGAAGCAGATGAAGTGGATCGTGGAGCCGTCGGGTCGGGTGCGGCCAGCGGAGGCGATGGAATGATGACTCCCGACACCATCGTGATGGAGCATTCAATGCCGACGGCGGTCCTGGTGGCCGCGTGCGGGGTCGCGGCGGCGCTGATAGTCGGGTCGACGATGCGGATGCTCCGCTTGGACCGGGTCGGTGCAAGTCTCGCGTTGGTACGGATGCTATGGTTGGCGATCCTAGGATGGTGCCTATGGATGCCGGTTCGACGCGAAGCCGTTCGCGAGGAAGTCCGGCCTCGCTGGCTCTTGCTGGCCGATGTATCCGCCAGCATGACGAACCGCGCGGGTGCCGCGGCCATGACGAGATGGGAAGTGGCGCGGTCGGTTCTGGAGCAACTGTGGGTGACTCGAATCCGCGAGCGTTGGGCGGTGGATCTGTACCCATTCGCTGAGGACTTACGGGAACGCCGAGACCCGGATGCACGCGCGGACCTCGTGCCGGACGGGACCGCGACGCATTTGAGAGAAGCCTTGCTCAAACTCGCGGCGCTCCACCGCGGCCAGCCCGTGGCAGGAGTGGTCGTGCTGTCCGATGGGCTCGACACTCGGGAAACGCGCGACGATTGGGCCGCAGGCCCCTGGCCATTTGCGATCTACCCGGTGCAAATCGAAACACCGGCACCGCCGGCCTTGAGACCGCCCGATGTGCGGATTGACCAGGTGGAGACGGCGCTTCGGGTTGTGGTGGGATGGAACAGCCGCATGGTGGTGACGCTCTCAGGCGAGGCGCCGCCGGATCAGGCGGTCTCTATTCGTTTGTTCCGCAACGACCAGTTGGTCCAAGAAATTCCTACTCAACTTAGCGAAGGCGGCGGTTCGCGCGACGTCGTGTTCCAGTTGG
>CAACVY010000134.1 GCA_900661335.1 uncultured bacterium
TATGCATACGCTAAGAACGCGCCTTTGCAGTTCGGCGATGCATTTGGTACGTTGCCGGCTTTGGCAGCACCGATTGTTAGCGGAATCGTCAAGGTCACCTGCGCAGCAGCAGCTAGTAGTTCGTTGGGACCGCTCCTAAGCTATGGGCTTGCCCGCGCCGCGGTACGCAAGAGTTATGCGGTCACCGCGCCCATTGTGATTCCAGGTATGAGGGAAATACCGGCGGTGTTTTACAACGAATCTGAGTACCGCGCGTTGCATCCTTTAGCTCGGATGATCGTTGACCTCCATGAATATGAGCACACACAATACGGTTCTGAGTTCGGTGCGTATATCCGCACAGAGGCGGAAGCCGAGAAACTCCTGCAAAGACTTTCGCCTGATCATCCTGCGCGTAGAGACATTGAGAGATTACTCCAATTAGCGCGTAATCAACTGGAGATGGAGTATATCCAGTTCAACAAGAAGGAGCGGAGAAAGCTACGTTGGAATCAACCACCCGTTCTCCCGCCAAGGCCGTTGGTGGTAGAGGGTGTTGAGGATGGGCCAGGGGACAAACGCGCCGGTCGGGATGTTTTCTTAAAAGAGGTTGTCGCGGAACAAGGATAAAAGATCCAGCACCTCATGCATTTAGGACGGGCACGTGGTGATCCGAAAAAACTCTTAAAAATGAGAGGGGAGTCACGCAGGGAGTGCCTGGTCACGAGTGAGACAAAAGCTTGGAGTGTTTGGGCACGGGGCTACGACAGAGATTCGATCCCGTCTTGGTGGTATCCGCGTTGGCGAGGGATCGATTTAGCGATTTTGGTTCTCTCATTTGTGGTGTTTGTAGAAACGGACCTTTTTCGTTCAGGTCAGTGGGCTTGGCATTGGCTCTCGGTCGTCCTAATCTTCGGTGTTTGGCAGAGCGGGCGGTGGTCTCGACCTGATTGGGTTTGGCTTTTGATGCTTATTTGGATTGTGTGCATTATATTATCCTCGGGATTTTATCTATGAGATTTGACTTCGTCCCCCACGGGATGCACAAAGGAAAACACTGCTACGTTATCGGACTGTGTGCACGGGCTTTCCGCCCCCCGCGCGCGATTTTGCAGCTGCTGACTGCAGGGTTGTTGGGTTGGGCGATGGGCTTTACCACGTTTCGGGCAGTGGCTTGGTTAGCAGAAATGGAATATACCATTCGAATAGAACGCAAAATAAGGCGCGTGGATTGGAACCGAGTGCGCATGGAGTTTGTGCGGGGCTTCGGGATCAGTCAAAGCGATCACGTTAGTTTGTCAGTGAGCAATTTTCCGGGGTTGTTGATGATCGCTGCCGAGCTGAGCTGGGTGCAGAGAAACCTCGACGAAATATCGTTGGGGGTCGGAAGGGATTTTATTGTGACTGTGACCCTTACCGAAACGGCCGCGCAAGATTGCAGACGTAAACGCTTCCTATACGGTGAAGAACTTCGGCCGGGTGTCTTTTTGAAGAATTTAGGAAACGGATCTGTAATGCGGTTCATGCTCAGCCCGAGTGGGTGAAGCGAGTATGAGCAGGATGGAGCTGTTTGTAGTCGTTTTGTGGGTTATCGTGGGAACAATATTTTATCGAACTCGTTTAGAGGGAAACGAGCTTCATTGGTTTCATCGCGTATGGGTACTTATCGGAGTTAGCTTATGGATCCTCGCCGTGCGACGTCGGCGGCTCGGTTTAGCTGTCGCGGTCATGGCTTTGACAGTGGCCGGGTACTATTGCTTCAGGTTCTCGATAATTCTGCCGTAGCCGGTGCAATACAGTTGACAGCAGGCCCTGCATTGGTTGGCGGAGACGGACAACGTGTAATTGGTATTGATCTGTTCAGGCGGGTGCATCTAGTGAAAAATGACGAACCTAGGAACGCCAAGTCTAGAGGCCGCAACTAGACGGGTAACAAGCTGGGCCAGTTGGTGCGGGTGAGGTACCAGGTGAGCGGTGGTGTGCCGGTGCGGGATGTGCAATACCAGTATGACTTGGTCGGGAACCGGCAGGTGGTGAGCGACAATGGCGTGCCGGTGAGCTACACCGTGAACAACATGAACCAGTACACGGCGGTGGGAGGCGAGCCACTGAGCTACGACGCCAA
>CAACVY010000133.1 GCA_900661335.1 uncultured bacterium
GTGGTGGGGCCGACGCTTGCGCCGGAAACTCAGTTCTCAAGGCGAGTGAGAAAAAGAGGAAGGTTTGCGTGAAAGCAAGACTCCTAGGAACTAATTCGCGACCGCAAGTTGGGCGGAGCGGTTGTCCTAGGTGAGACACCGGCAATGACAATCGAAACCAAACGGAGGAAACCATAATGAGAGACAACATGCGAAGAGCAATTCTGGTGGGCCTGCTCGGCCTGTGCGGGGCTGCGCAAAGCGCCACGATCATCCGAACCGGCCGGACCAATCCTAGCGACCCGGCCGGTCCAGGTGACGTCGTCACCGACGAAACCTGGTACGCGACCAACACCTACATTCTGGACGGAATCATTTTCGTTCAGAATGGAGCCACGCTCACCATCGAGCCGGGCACCGTAATCCGCGGCAAGCCCGAAGGACAAGGCGCGGGCGGAAAGCCGGGAGCGCTAGTGGTGACGCGTGGTTCGAAAATCCGCGCCCTCGGTACCAAGGACAAGCCCATCGTGTTCACCAATCTGGACGACGACCACTACGTGGGTCCCAATCCCCAACCGGGTACGGCACCGTGGAGCACCCGTAACAATGGGATCACCAAGACCTGGGGCGGGGTCCTCCTGCTTGGACGGACCTACATGGCACGCGGGACAACCTCACCCGATGCCAGCGTCACGCTACAGATCGAAGGATTGGTCCCCTACGGCGAGCTCAGCAAATACGGCGGCGGAGACGACTACGACGACAGCGGCGTGATGCGGTACGTCTCGATCCGCTATGGCGGCACTGTGATCGGCGAGGACAACGAGATCAACGGGCTGACCATGGGCTGCGTCGGACGCGGGACGACCATCGAGCACATCGAGGTTTACCAAACCAAGGACGACGCCTACGAGTGGTTCGGCGGAACGGTGGACGTGAAGTACCTAGTGGCCTGGGTGGATGGCGACGATGGATTCGACTGGGACGAAGGCTACCGCGGCCGTGGCCAGTTCCTATTGCGGGTTCAGGGTCCGCTCTCCTCCGAGAACGATCGCTCGGACAAGGGTGCGGAGATGGACGGCGCGACGGCAACCGACGCGGGCCAGCCCTCGTCTATTCCCACCTTCTATAACGTGACCATGGTGGGGCATGGCATGGGCGGCGCTAACCCTCCGAGCGCGTTACTCAAAAATACAGCGCTGCATTTCCGCGACGGCAGCGGTGGACGTTGGTACAACAGCATTTTCATGCAGTTCGGCGGTGCGATCGCCTTGGTGGAGGGACACTCGACCCCGGCCACCCATGCGTCGGCGAAGATGCTGCAGTACAACTATGGCCATCTTAAACCGGGTCCCGGCAACCCGACCAACAACAACGCGGCGAGCCTGCCCAACTACATCGGTTACGATCACGGGTACCAACCTGGCGACAAGATGCTAGAAATCCGGCACTGCCTATTCTGGCAGTTCAATTACCCCAACGCGTTCGGCTGCCCGCCGAACTCGCAAAGGTTGGCCGAAGTGTTCGGCGCCGAATACAAAGCTGGCCCCCCTGAGGTCCGGGACGGTGACAAGCCGCACGCTGGATACGGTCCGTACGTGATCGGCGGTGTGTCGTACGGCGCCGACACCGGCTACAACCTGTTCACACCGGCATACAGCAACGTCTACATACCGAACAACCAATCGGCCCCAGTGGCTTACCTGGAACGCAGCGGCACACCAGTGGTCATCGGCGGAGTCTCCTACTACCCGGTGACCGCTCTCGAGCCCAACCTGTTGCCGGGCAGTCCATACCTGACCGCCGGGCGAACCCCGCCCAACGACGGGTTCTATACCCCCGTAAACTTCATCGGTGCGTTCAATGACAAGCGGATGTGGGCTGGATGGACGCTAGCCGCTCGCCTGGGATTGATCGACTGGGACCCGGATCAGGTCATCGAGGCGGACTACGACGATCCACCCATCGAGAGCGCCAACTTGAGCTACACCATCCGATTCACCGCCGAGAGTCCGACGATCACCTATGTGATCGAGCACACCCCGACGTTGACCCCAGCCTCGTGGACGGCAATCGGCACAGTGTCGAACCGAACTGGAACGGTGGAATTCACCGACACACGACCGTTGGCCGGCTCGGG
>CAACVY010000132.1 GCA_900661335.1 uncultured bacterium
TCTTCTCGGTCTCGTACTTGAACTTCCCGAAGTCCATGATGCGGCAGACCGGCGGGTTGGCATTGGGGGCCACTTCCACCAGGTCTAGCCGATAACGCTCGGCCAGGGCCAGAGCATCACGCAAACTCATGACGCCAATCTGTGCAGAATCCGGCCCGATGACTCGGACCTCCGGCGCACGAATCCGATGGTTGGTGCGAATGAATGTTCTAATGGCGGTCCTCCTGCTTCACGCGTGGGGTTAGGGCTTGGGCGAATCGCCGTTGCGGTCGGACGCTCTGCGCGCGACCTCGTCGCGAAGGAGCTGCTCGACCTCCGCAAGCGAGAACGCCCCCAGATCGCCTCGTCGGCGGTGCCGGAGAGCTACGGTGTCTGAAGCCGCTTCGCGCAGGCCTACGATTGCCATATAGGGCACCTTGTCCGTTTGCGCACGGCGAATTTTCGCGCCGATTTTATCGGCACTTTGGTCTATTGTCACGCGAAATTCCGCTGCCCGCAAGCGGTCGCGAACGGACCGAGCATACTCTTCCACGCGATCGCTGACCGGCAAAATCCGAATCTGCTCCGGAGCCAACCAAAGCGGAAAGGCTCCGGCATAATGTTCGACTAGGATGCCGAAGAAACGCTCCAAGCTGCCGAGGAGCGCCCGGTGAATCATGTAGGGCCGATGCGGTGCACCATCGGGTCCGATGTAGGTCATGTCGAACCGTTCGGGCAGGTTGAAGTCGAACTGCACGGTACTCATCTGCCACTCGCGCCCGATTGCGTCGCGGACTTTGAGGTCGATCTTCGGCCCATAAAATGCCCCACCCCCGACGTCCGTATCGTATGGAATTTGTTCCGTACGCAGGGCCTGCTCCAATGCTGCCGTGGCTTGCTCCCAGCGGGCGGGGTCCCCCACCGCTTTCTCTGGGCGTGTCGACAAGTAGGCGGAGATCTCTCGAAACCCAAACGCATCCCACATGGATCGCGCGAACCGAATCACCGCCAGGATCTCCGCCTCCACCTGATCCGGTGTGCAAATGATATGCGCATCGTCTTGGGTAAACCCACGAACCCGAAACAGGCCATGAAGGACACCATCTTTTTCGTACCGATACACGGTGCCCAGCTCGGCGAAACGCACCGGAAGTTCGCGGTAGGAGTGCCTCCGACTTTTGTAAATCTGAATGTGGAACGGGCAGTTCATCGGCTTGATGAAGTACTCCCGCTCGTCAATCTTCATCGGCGCGTACATGCTCTCCCGGTAAAAATCCAGGTGTCCCGAGATCGCCCAAAGTTCGGCCCGACCAATGTGCGGAGTGAATACAAACTGATAGCCCGCTCGCACATGTTCTCGACGCCAGAATTCCTCGATCAAATACCGCACCATCGCGCCGCTCGGGTGCCAATGGATCAATCCGGGGCCGACGGCCTCCTCGATGCTGAACAATTCCAGCTCACGGCCAAGCTTGCGATGATCGCGCTGCCGGGCTTCTTCCAACTGGCGTAGATACCGATTCAATTCTTCCTGGGTCGCGAATGCGGTCCCGTACACGCGCTGGAGCATCGGGTTGGTTTCTAGGCCATGGAAATACGATCCAGCTACGCTCAAAAGCTTGAACGGCCCAATGTGCCCCGTGCTCGGCACGTGCGGTCCACGGCACAAGTCCATGAATGGCCCGCAACGGTAAAACGTGATGGGCTCCCCCTCTGGGATTTCGGCCAGCCGTTCTAGCTTGTACTTCTGCCCCGCCGTTTCCAACCACCGGTGCGCTTCCTCGCGCGACATTTCGATGCGCTCGAAGGGGTGATCTTCCGCAATGATACGCGCCATTGCCGCCTCGATGGCCGGAAAGTCCTCCGGACCAATTCGGTGCGGCAGGTCGAAGTCATAGTAGAACCCGTCCTCTGTGGCAGGTCCGATGTCGAGAAGCACGCGATCAAACACCTGGCACACCGCCGCCGCCATCACGTGCGCGGCGCTGTGCCGCATGGTTAGCAACTCCGACGATGGTTTCGCATTCATTCGCGGTCACCGTCCGCTCATCCACCGGGCGCGTACGTTGCGCGCGGCGAGCCGACGTGTGGTTCGAAACAATATCGCTCGCACTGGCGTTTTGCAACTGCACTGAGCTCCCGCCGGTCCGCCGCGAATTCACCGAGCCAGTACCT
>CAACVY010000064.1 GCA_900661335.1 uncultured bacterium
CTACGGTCTGGAATGTCCCCGTAGGCATATAGAGTTAGTCAGGCCACGGCTTCTTGACGACGGCTTGAATTCGAACAGGGAAATTCGTTATCTTGGACTGTAATGAACCTGATACGGATCTTATCCGAGTCGAACATTCAGGTCGGTCTTCGGGGTAAAACAAAGCAGGAGATTCTCGAAGAGCTGGTCGATATCCTAGTCCGCGCCGGCGAAGTGCGCGACCGACGGGCGGCGCTCACGGCCCTACTGGAGCGAGAAGCCAAGATGTCCACGGCACTCCAGAACGGGCTGGCGCTGCCGCACGCCAAAACCGACGCCGTGGATCGCTTGGCGGCATGCTTAGCCACGAAACCGGAGGGCGTGGATTTTGGATCCCTGGACCACGAGCCGTCTCGGATTTTTGTGATGACGCTTTCTCCGCTAAACCGTGCGGGGCCCCACATTCAATTCTTGGCGGAGATCGGCCGGATCTTGGGCGACCCGGATGTGCGCGCACGCATTCTCGCGGCCAAAACGCCTTCGGAAATTGTCCGCGCAATGGGTTTGTAAGGCCTAGCGCGCGCCGGATGGGGCGGAGGCCGACCTCGAGGACCGGGGATGGTGGGCGTGGGAACGTCCGCTCCACCACTGGTGGGCCATGTGTCGCAGGGCGAGCCAAGGGTGTCTCCAAAGCATTCGAGGTCCCGCATACCGCATCACAGCTCGGATCGCGTCTCGCATGTCCGGCTTGTAGCAGTGCACAGAACACCGCGCACAAGTCGGTTTGTCATCGAGAAACGGGCATCGCGCTAACCGCTGACTCGCGTACTGCGCTAAGCCCGCGCACCGTTCACATAACCCACCTCGCGATCCGTGAAGGTCGTGACAATACATCTCGATCATCACCCTCACGGTCGCCCACTCTTCCTCCACACGTCGACGGGTGCGCCGACGGTTTGAGTGTTCCGCATACACTTCACCGAAAGGTAATTTTCGGTCCTGCTGATCGGATTCGTTGACTGTTCCCATGGACTTCTTCCTATCCGGCCTTTGAACACGCGGGGTTTGAGAGAGTCTGCCGACCACGTGTCGCCGCTTCTCTACTCAACATTCGTGTGGTTCGCCCGCACCCCGATGGGCCCACCCACCGGACTATCCACGACAAGACAAGGTACGCCCGCGCTCCCTTGCTTCAACTTCACTTAGGCGTACTGTATCTGGAAAACAGAATGGCGAGGTGCTTATGGACGCGATTCCCCAACTGAGCGGTTCCACGAAAGTACATGACCTTTTGCGCCAGTACCCGTTTCTGGAAGAATACCTGAGCTCACGATACCCCAAGTTTTCCTTGCTGAAGAATCCCTTGGCACGTGCGACGGTGGCCCGCATGGCCACGCTGCACATGGCCGCGGGCATGGCCCAAGTTTCCCTTGACCAGCTGCTGCGCGACCTCGCGGACGAGATCCAGCGGCGCACCGGCCACCGCCCTCAAGTCGAGTCGGACCCGAGCAACCAGGACCATCCTCATGGGGCACGCCTCGAAGCCCTGGAACAGATCATTCGAGATCTGCATGCGGGCCTTCCGCTGGATGAAGCCCGGCGAAGATTCGAGCAAATCTTCCGAGACGTCGACGCCTCGGAAATCGCCGCGATGGAACAAGAACTCATCCGCAAAGGTTTGTCGGTCGAAGAGATTCAGCGGCTCTGCGACGTACATGTGGGAGTCTTTCGAACCGCGTTGGACCAACATCCGGCTCCCTCCGCTCCACCCGGCCACCCGCTGCACACGTACCTCGCGGACAACCGCAAACTCACCGAGTGGGCCAACGAACTTGGGAAGGTTGCTCGACAACTCTCCGCCGACCCCCACGACGAACATGCGTGGAATTCGGCCTCCCAAATCCTGAAACAGCTCGCCGGTGTGGAAAACCATTACATCCGGAAAGAGAACCAGTTGTTTCCCGCGCTGGAACGCCATGGAATCACCGGACCCTCCCAAGTCATGTGGGGAGTCCACAACGACATTCGTGCGCGCTTGCGCGCCACGCGCACCGCCTTCGATCAGCGCGATGCGGCGTCGTTTGCGGCCCTCGCGACCCAACTGGCCCGGGATATCGTGGAGATGGTGTACAAGGAAGAGAAGATCCTGTTCCCAATGACCCTCGAAGTTCTCTCGGACGCCGAATGGGTCGAGATTCGCCGGGGAGAAGACCGCTTGGGCTACGCCATCGCTGCGCCCGCCGCACCCTGGCCCCCCACGTCCAATGAAGCCCCATCCCCGCCACCCACGACGTCAGCCACGGATGGCAAATGGTCATTCGAAACTGGGGTGTTGACTCCCACCTCGCTGTCGCTCATCCTGCGTGCGCTGCCCTGCGAGATCACCTATGTGGACGAGAATGACACCGTGTGCTTTTACTCCGAAGGCGCCGCCCACGTCTTTCCCCGAAGTCCCGGCGTCATCGGGCGTAAGGTCCAGAACTGCCATCCCCCCAAAAGCTTGCCCATCGTAGAGGAAATTCTGAGGGAGTTTCGGTCGGGACGGCAAACCACGGCGGAGTTCTGGATTCAGCATCACGGGCGGTTCGTCTTTATCCAGTACGTCGCCCTGCGCGACGAACGCCGCGAGTATCGAGGTTGTTTAGAAATCGTTCAGGACATCACTCGCCTGCGGGAACTTCAGGGGGAGCGCCGCCTCTTGCAGTGGGCGTTGGAGCACCACTCCCAAAGTTCCGCAACGCCATCGGACGGTTCGGACTCCAGTCCCAAAGCTGCAAACCTTGAAACGTAACTTCGGCGCGCGAACCAGACGGCCTGCGACAGAGGCCTCGCCAACTGGCTGAGCCAGATTCGGCGGCACTTTCTGACCTCTCGGCGAGCTCGTTCACCATGTCGCTCCGATTCACTCGTCGAACACAATGGCCGCCGATTGCCGTACACAAAGATCTCTGCGCACGCTTGTCGGCAGTCACTTCGAATGGGTCCTCTGCAGATCGCAGTTTCAAACGGAATTCGCTCGGTTGACCCACTGCACGCCACGAGGCCGCGCTTCGCAATGGCGCTCACGGCGGCGGTAAAGGACGCGCATCGGAGGGTAATCCAGGGAGGACTGGCATCGACGTCAGCGGCTCGGACCCGTTCGCGACGCTCGTATCGGCGTTACTGACCGTGCCGGTCACGATCTCCACATGGCTGGTGGTGATTTCGCCTGAAGCTGACTGCACGACGGTCGTGCGGCGGACCGCTTCCCGGCCATCCTCCAGGTTCACATTTTCTTCGTAGACGGATCGGATGGTGCCGTCCGCCGCAATCTGTCGCGCGACCAGCCGAACCTCGGCCGTGTCCGAGCGCCCTTGGATCTCGCAACCCATCCACGCCAGGCCGAGCATACCCACGGCCGCCGCGACCCATTTCCATGAACTCTCGCGCCGCACGAGACCAGTGTATCCCCCATGGCGATGACGTTCAACAAGGATTCCACAATGTGATCACGGCCGGCGGGTGATCTACAAGGCGGGCGAGCGAGCTGGCCCAAGGCCCGTACCACCCAGAAACCGCATCACCGCGAATGCAGCGACTAGAATCCAGGGTGTTGTAGGACGCGTCGTTCGCGAATGATCTTCGCGGCGACCTTTCCATCTCCAACGTGACTCTCGGACCATGGGGACCAAGCCACGGCACAGCCCAAGCCGCTATACCGCCGGGTTGGAGCTACGAGCTGAATAGAGCCGGGTGATGGCCGAGGTTTTGCACGCTACGACAGAAAGGGTCGGACCTGGGCCGCCGCGGCCCATGAAGGGCGATCGGGTTTGCGGGATCGCACCGCCGATTGACGCGGCACCGCATCTGCCGTATGGTCAAACTGATGTCGTACGCGGTTCCAACTCAGACCACGCACGCCCTGCGCCTGGTCGGCGGGCGGTGGCCACTGGCGAAGCTCGATCGGTCGGAGTGGTTGGGCGTGACGATGACTGCGCTCGTGGGCGCCGGTTTGTTTGCTTTGTTCCACTTTTTGGGCAACACCGTCTACGAAGCCGGCGGCCGTTCCGCCCTTCTCTGGATGGTGGCACGCTGGAAAGACCCCATTTCGTTTGGCGGCGCGGACTACTCGCACGGGTTTCTGATTCCGTTGGTGAGCTTGTGGGCCTTGTGGACCAAGCGTCAGGAGCTCATGAGCGCACCGAAGCGTTGGACGCCCGCCGCATTGTGGCTCATCGCGGGCGCTCTGCTCCTGCACTGGGTCGGCGCCAAACTGCAGCAAACCCGTATGTCCTTAATGGCGCTGATTGTTCTCCTCTGGGCGATCCCCTACTACTTCTACGGCTGGGCGTTTGCCCGTCACTTGCTATTCCCAGTCGGGTACCTGATCTTCTGCATCCCGATGAACTTTCTCGACGTCATCGCCTTCCCGCTTCGACTGTTCGCGACTGCCTGGTCGGTTCGGATCCTCCGCGCGGTGGGCGTGGACGTGATTCAGACCGGTACCGCCATCCGTGCCATGACGCCGTTCGGAGCGGAGCGCTGGGGCGTGGACGTCGCCAATCCGTGCAGCGGGTTGCGTTCGCTTCTTGCGCTCACCGCGCTCACCGCGGTTTACGCGTACGCAACGCAGCGCCGGTGGTGGAAACAATGGTTGCTGTTTGCGATGAGCATTCCGTTGGCCATCGCCGGAAACGTTGCCCGCATCGTGTCCATCGGGCTGATTGCGGAGGCATTCGGAGAGCGGGTGGCGGTGGGCTTGATCCACGAATACTCTGGCTACGTCGTGTTCTTTGTCGCCATCGTGCTGATGGTCGGCTTCGGCGCGTTGTTGAACGTGGACCTTCGCGCTTGGTGGAACTCGCTCCGCCATCGCTGGCTGCGGCCCACGAACCCTGTTCTGGCGTCATGATTCCGCGCTGGAAAGCCGCCGTGCCCGTCCTTCTGCTGATGGCGCTGGCCGCCTGGGCACTCTACGCGCACGTGGACGTCCAGTTCGTCGATCAAGCCGGCATCCGATTGCAGCTGCCGGAACGGCTGGGGTCTTGGCAAGGCCATGAACTTCGGTTCTGCCACAATCCGGAGTGCCGCCGGGAGTTTCGCCTCGACATGTTGACCAACACGAGCACCTGCCCCGCCTGCGGCCAACCGTTGTTCACTATGACACAAGAAGAATATGAGCAGCTGCCGAAAGACACCCAGTTCCTGAAGGCGATTTACAACAACGGGTATGGCGAGCAAGTCCAGGTTTCCATCGTGCTGAGCGGCCGGGACCGCGAAAGCATCCACCGCCCCGAGCGTTGTTTGGTGGGGCAGGGCTTCACATTGGAAGGTCGCACGGTGGTTCCCGTTCGCCTCGAGGACGGTCGTAGCACCTCCCTGAGTGTGTGGGTCACTCGACGCAAGACCGCAGCAGCCGAACCGGTCGAACAGTTGGGCTATTACGCTTATTGGTTCGTCGGCTACGGACGCGAAACGCCTAGCGACTGGAGCCGCATGTTCTGGTTGGCATGGGATCGCCTCGTGAACGGTGTCGCTCACCGCTGGGCCTACATTTCGATCGCCGGTCGCCGCGAGGCCGACTCGGACTCCTACCTCGAACATCTCCGGACCTTAGTCCCATTGCTTCACCGCGAGTTGGTCGTGCCGGTCCAGCGCGGCTCTGCCACCACGCGAAATCCCACGTCGCCGCCGAAATAATCCGGCCGAACCCAAACCACGCGAAAGACTTCGCCGTACCGCGGGGTGCGCTCGGACCATGCACCACCGCGAGCCGGAATGTGACCGCCATTCTCACCCTGGCACCATTCGAAGACGTTGCCCGCCATGTCGAACAGTCCCCAAGGATTGGGCGGAGGTTGGCCGACCGGTGCAGGACCGCGTTGGTTCCACACCATCCGTCGAGTCGGCGAGCCCCACCCCCATGGCCACCGGCCGCCAGGGAACCCCGCACGCGCAGCAACCTCCCACTCCACCAAGGTCGGCAGTCGACAGCGCGTTCCTAAGCGCACACTGAGCCACCGGCCATAGGCCTCGGCCTCCTCCCGCCGAACCCAAGCGATCGGCTCTCGCCCTCGACCCTTGGCCGGACGCCACCCGTGCTTCTCCCGGACCAGCTGAGGATGAGGCCGACACACCAGATCCGCGCCCGTGTGGTTCAAATACTCAGCGAACTCACTCACTGTGACCTCGAAGGGAGAAATCCAGAATGGCGCCACCCACACCTCGCGTTCCGGATTGTCCGGTGTCTCTCGGCTACCCACTCGGTACCGACCGCCCGGCACCTCGATCCATGGAGAAGCACTTCGCGAGCAGCCTCCCGCCACACAGCCTCCCCACACTGCAACGGCCAGCACCGTACGCAGTCGCCCCTGAACCAGCTTGCCGTTCACTCGCAGCTGTCCCAAACTTTCGAAGGACGGTCCGGATACGTCAAGTGCACTCGGACATGCGAACAACCGCGCTCTTGCAACAGCTCACACACGGCCTGCTCCGCATAGGTCGGGTGGTTACACTCCTGCGACAAGTGGGCCAAAAACACGTCGCTCAAGTGGGGCCCTGCGAGCAAGGCGATGAGGTCCGCCGCGTCAGCGTTGGATAGATGCCCATGACGACTGAGGATCCGCTGCTTGAGGCTCCAGGGACGGTTCGAATTCCGAAGCAGCCTCTCATCGTGGTTCGCTTCCAACACCAGTGCCCGGCACGGTCGTAACCGATGGCACACCAACTCCGTCGGAGTTCCGAGGTCCGTTGCAATGCCGACGAAGACCGGGCCATCGCTCACCACGAATCCTACCGGATCGGAAGCGTCGTGCGGAACGGAGAACGGCCAAAGTTCCAAATCCCCGATACGAAACCCTTGTCCGGTGATGAACCGCACCCACCGCAGCGAATCGAAGCGCGGGTCCATTCGCAACGCGTGTTGTGTCCCCTCGTTTGCGTACACCTGAAGCCCGTATCGCCGATGAAGCACAGGCAAGGCCTGGACATGGTCGGCGTGTTCATGGGTGACCACGACGCCGCATACGTTCGACACCGAAGTGCCCAGCTCCGCCAATCGTTGCTCGATCGCACGCGTGGAAAGACCCGCGTCGATCAGCACCTGGGTGGTGGAGCTCGCCACCCAAATGGCATTGCCCGAACTGCTGCTGCCCAGGACGCAAAAACGCAAGCCCATGGCTTCATTATACCCCCAAGCCCACATTGCTCACCAGCGATCACCCCGAGCGCTCATGACTACACGTCACTCCCGATGCTGGGATCGTTGCGCCGAGAGCAACCCGCGCCGGATCCCCCGCGTGGCCGATCTGCGCTGCCCCCTTGGAGTGCGCGGCGAATGAATCGCGGTCGAGCGAATCGAGCGCCCAACCCGCGAATCCCTAGCGCGGATGGAGCTCGATCTTCGACCAATACGCCGCTTCGTACTGCCACCCGTTGGCACGGTTCTCCAACTCGACCCGAACCTCTTTCCCCGCCCAAGGCGCCAAGTCCACTTCCAGCGTCCACCAACGAATCTGCGAGGCTTCCGTCACCGCCACCACCTGCTGCGTAACTGTTACGCCATTGACGTTCACCCTCAACTCGAAATCACCCCGGCGGTCGTTGGAAACCTCCACGAGCAACCGTGCTCCATTGTCCGGCACTCTCCACGTGCGCCAGAGTACGCACGGTGTCGTTCGGTTCAATGGATGCGTCACCACGACGTTGTTCCGACCGCCCCAGCTCTCTTGGTAGCCCGGTTCCATGTCGCGTCCGCACTGCTCCACAGTCCAACCGGGGAAAAACGTCTTGACCGCAGCCACTACGTCATCGGTCGGAATGAACCGAATCTCCCCCATCTCGGATGCGCTGAAACGCACTCCCAGCGGTGGCTCGGGTTCCCAGCTGCGAACCAGTTTCGAGGGCCGAGGGATTTGCTCCGGAATCACCCACACTTCCGCGTCAGTTCCTTCGTGTTCGATCCGCCCTCCATACCGCACGACGACCCGACGTCCCAGCTGCTCACACACGCGAAGAAGGCCATCCCACGTGTACGCCGTGAATGAGAAGCGGCGGTCGCGAGGCAGAGCGGGCAACCAGTCCTGCGGCAGTCGTTCGATCCCGAGGATCGTGCCCAGCACACCGGCCGCGGAGGACGGGTTACAGTCGGAGTCCTGTCCGCACCGCATTGCGATCACGATCGTGTTGGTCAGATCGCCGCCGCCGTACAGCAGCCCGATCAACACATACGCGCCATTGATCCGGCAATCGATGCCGCCATTCGAACCTTTCTGATACGCCGGATCTTCGCGCCACTTCTTCTGACACTTGCGCCATGTGGACTCCCAATCCCGCGGCTCGGCCCGATACCACGCGAGCACATCCCGCACCATCTCCGCGTAGTGGCTTTCGGCGGGGATGGCCCGCAGAGCCTTCTCGACCAGCCGTTCTCGGTCGGACTCAAAAAATGCCTCCGCGTACAGCGCTCCGATAAATTGGCCGGCATACACACCATCGCCGTAGTTCATCAGCCGTCCGAACTTCTCGCCAAAATCCACGGCCGCCTGGGGCAAGCCCGGCGCAATGAGCCCCGAGTAGTCCGCCTCGATCTGGTAGTCAATATCATTGGGGCACCGATTGAACGTTGGGTGGCCGGAATCCGGCGGCGCGATGCCCCGACGCAGGTTGTTGCGGCCCGCCTTGTTCGCGCACCAAAGCCGGTACTCACTATTGGCAAAGTCAATGCCGGCGCGGCGGATAGAGACATCTAGACCGTGGGTTTCCAACGTTCGCAAAAACGTCATCTCGACATAGAGGTCATCCTGATCGAACCCGCCTGCAAGTTTGGCAGGCGACCACACCGGCACATCGCGAACGGGAATGATTGCATCTTTCCACTTGAATTCGGTCGGCGCGCCCCAGGTGACCCCGGCCATCTGTCCTAGCCAGCCCGCCGCCATGCGCGACCGATACTCGCGGGCCGTCAACCTCCGCTCACCTCCGTCGGCCGCCACGCACCACGCCGCTGCGGCGGCCATGATCGTGCCGGCCCATGTGGACCGGCATTGTCGAACTGTTGGGTTCCTACCAGTTCCCATCGTCATGGAGCGCCTCACTTTCTGTGCACAAACGATTGTGCACAGCACATCCTACGCTCTTATGTCCCAGAACGCAAGCTCCGTGACAACGTCGCGGACGCTTCGGAAGAAGGCGATCGGGGACTCATGAAGGTGAACGCGATTCCCTGCGAACCTCGCTCCATGGGCCGAAGGCTCGTCGAACGGTCCACCGAGAATCGCTTGGTCCATCGGATTCCTCATCTCCATCTCTTGGTTTGTCGCCGCGTGGCGCCGAAGCTCATCCCGGGGCGCACCGAGCCGCATGCCTGCGTGGCGAGGAGGTTGACGAGAGCCACGGCCACGCAGAATGCTGGCGCCGAAAAACTACGGGGCGGACATCGTCCGGAGTTTCTCGAGTGCCGCCTCGGCCTCGGCAGGATGGCGCGATCGCACCTCGCCCGCGATCCGTTCGACGGCTACGACGACCTCAGCTCGTATCTCGGGCTGATCCAGCCAGCTCAGCGCGAGCTGAAGCGTTTCGACCGAAGGACATTGCGCCAACAAGCTCAACAACGCCTTGCGTTCCTCGGGAGCCGAACACAGCGAGGCCAGCGCCCGACACCGTTCAACCGCACCCGTTCGTCCCGCCTCCAACCGCGCCACGTGCAGCAACCCTTGAACCACGAGCCCGCGAGGAACCCGCGGATTGGGCGAGGTGGCCATCGACCACAACACGGGCCAGGCGTCCGCGGTGGGCCAGCGCGCGATCGTCCGCGCGGCTTCTTCGGACACCTCGGGCTCTCCGCTTCGAAGCAGCTCTTCCATCCACCGAAGAATGTCTGTCGTAGGCGCGTGCGAAGCCAACCGCACCAGAATTTGCTGCATCTGCCGGTCGGAAGCCCGTGCCCATGCGGACCTGAGCCATTCGGCGCGCGCATCGCGAGGTAGTCGAGACAAGAGCAACCCGGCCGCACGCTCGGCTCGCGCACGCACCTGCGGATCTTTCACGTCCAAGATTCGATCGAGAACTTCGCGGGCCAGGTGGCCCGGCACAAGCCGCGCCAACCCGTCCCACGCAGCCGCAGCGACCTGCACATCCTCCGCGTTCACGTCGCGTAACACCCGTGGGATCGCCGACTCGATACGTCGCCGCGATACGATTTCGATCAGCGCGGCGCGCCAAGCACCGACCGCGTGATCGAGGGCGTCCAACAAGGCTTGATCGGTCCTCGGGTCGGGCCATAGCTCCAAGAGTGTTGCGTCGATGTGTGCAGCTTCGTCGGCTTCGAGACGTTGGCGTAGCTCGAGCAACTCGGGCACTAGGGCGCTTTCGCTTCGCAGGGCAATGACTCGCAATGCTGCCCTCCGCACGGGCGCATGTTCATCGCGCAGGCCTTGTCGCAGTAGGTCCGGCGTCACTGTGCCCGACGCGGCCGCACATTGGATCAGTGATACGCGGTCCGGCACCGTCAACTCGGCCCAATGCGAGCACAGGAGTTGCCCGAGGTCCGGACGATCGAGCGACGCCCACCTTGCCAGCGCCACGGCGCGCACGACGGGATCCTGTCCTTCCCGCACCACCTGCATGGCCCGCGCCAGGCCCTGGTCTGGGTCCATGGACGCCAGAGTGCTCCACGCGCCGCGACGGATGAACGCCGGCCATGTAGGTTCTAGCAGCGATGCAAGCCGACGATGAACCTCGGGCGGTGTATCGCTCCGTGGCCGAGCCTGGCACCAGCGGAGAAACGCCGCAGCGGCCGAGGTTCGCCGGGCAGGGGATCCTTGGTGCGCACACGCCCATAGCGCGTCGCCGGCCGAAGCATTGTGGAACGAGGCGAGCGCAGCGCATGCGCGAATGGCCAGCGTTTCGTCGGGCCCGGCGGCCGCCGCAACCAACATGGGAATGGCCGACGCGTCGCGCCAATGCTCGAGCACGCCCACCCACTGGGCGGCCTCGGCTGCGGAGGCCTCCGCCCATGCTGCGCGCACCGGTTCCCATGCGGCATCGAACGGTAAATGCGCCAACGCCAGCGACGCCGAACCGGGATCGGACCGCAGCCACCGAGCCACGGCCGACACCGCGGCGGTACCACCGATCACACCGAGACGGTCGCACAGGAACACTCGGGCATCGGCATTCGAAGCCGCACCCAACGCCTCGATGAGACATCTCTCGAGCTCAGCGCGCCGAACCGGCTCTCGAATCGCCACCCTCAACGTTTCGTCCACTGCGCGCAAAGCGGACGCGTCGCGCCCCGACTCATACTGGGCCAAGTCGGTCCAGCGCTCCCCGCCCCCACCGGTCAGCGCACACGCGACCAGCAGCGCTCCGTGCACCAGCTGATGCGCGATCGGGGCCAGCTTCGACCGTGGCGATTTCATACGGCCCACGGACTCCGTGGCGTGCGGTACATCATGCGGTTGGCTTCTTCGCAATCGAAACGTTCGTGGATCGGATCCCAAACCAACCGGCGGCCCAAGCGCGCGCTGATGGACCACGCGTGGCAAATGAACTGCGAGCGAAACGCCGCCTCCGGGTGGCAGAGCGTGCGTTGGCGCGTGCGAACGGCGTCGAGAAAATCCCGGGCGTGGTCGCCAGCGTTTTGCCATCCGCCACTGCGACTGGGGCGCAGGTTCAAGAGGCTTGCCGGTTCCGCGGTCACCTGATCGGTATGGTCGTCTACCTGGACCCATCCATGTTCGCCAACGAAACGGATGTAGCGTTCCGCGAACGTACCCCGCTGGTACAGCACACACTCCACGCCGTCGGCATACCGGCAACGGAACGTACCCCTCAGAGGCAAATCACTCATGAAGCGTTTCGGGTCGGGCCACACGAGGTCAGTGGCTTCGTACTCGACAGGCAAAGTGTCGTCACGGTCCAAGGTCCACTGCATCAGGTCGGTGTAATGCACGCCCATGCCGGAGTGGATACCTTCCCCAGTGTCCCAGAACCAGATCCATCCTGCCACGCGCGCACGCACATATGGCCGCCACGCCACAGGGCCGAGCCACATGTCGTAGTCAAAACCCGGCGGCACTGGCTCCGGCGCCGCATGCGGAACCGCACTACCTTCCCAAACTTGGGCTTCCACGCGCCGGACGCGCCCCAGGCACCCTCGACGAACCAGCTCGCGGGCAAACCGGTAGCTCGGGACGGATCTGCGCTGCATTCCGCCTTGATATACCGTCCCCAGTGCGCGGCACGTTTCCACCATGCGCCGCGCCTCGCCGATCGTCAGGCTGATCGGTTTTTCGCAGTACACGTCTTTGCCCGCCCGCGCAGCCCACATCGTCGCCCACGCATGCCACCGCTCGCCGGTCGCGATCACCACCGCATCAATCTCCGGCCGAGCCAACAGTTCACGAAAATCCGAATACGCGCGACAATCGCTGGTGCCGTAGTGTTGGTCGACTCGAGCTTTGCCTTCCCTCAACCGGTCCTCCATTGCGTCGGCGACCGCCACGCACTGGACGTCCTCGAACCACAGGAAGTTCGGCAACAAGTGGTGCATGCGCGGGCCGATTCCGATGCACCCCAACACGATTTTCTCCGACGGTGGTGTGGCGCCGTCCAGTCCCAGCACACGCGCGGGCACAATCATTGGCGCGCTGGCTGCGATGGACTTGAGGATCGCGCGCCGCGACCAAGTCCGATTCGTCCGCACGCGTCAGTTCTCCTTCCAATGCTCCCGCACGAACTTCACGCTTTCGCGGATCTCTTCCTCCAGGTTCGGCGTTTGTGCCTCGTACTCGATCACCACGTAACCTTTGAATCCGATCTCCCGCAGCGCCTGCAACACGGCCGCCACATCCGTCACTCCGCGCCCGAGCGGCACGTCCTTGCTGCCCGGCGACGCCTCGACTACGTCCTTCAAATGAACCGACCGAACGCGCGGGCCCATCCGCCGAATCACCTCCGCCGCCCGTAGCCCCGAGCGCGTCAAGTGCCCGACGTCCAAGCTGAACCCGATGCGCGGATCCCGGTCCTTCACCAGCGACATCAGGTACTCCGGATCCCAATTGCGGTATTCCGGTCGTGAGGGGTTCTTAGGATGGTTGTGAACGTGCAGCTCGATGTCGTACTCCCGCACCATGCGCTCCACGAGGTCCAAGTGCTCCGCCGGCGGCTCACCCGTCAACGCCTTTAACCCCATCGCACGTGCGAACTCGAAGAGTCGCCGTACGTTGGCCTCCAGCTGGGTCCGATCGGCGAAGGCTGAGTTGTTGAAATACGCACTCACCGCCCGAACTCCACACGCCCGAAGTCGCTCTTGCACGCGGGTGATTTGCTCCGGCGACGCCCGCTCATTGAACACCACGTTGGGCTGGTCCGGCGCCAGTTTCTGCCACAGGAAAAACTCGATCACCTGCCCGCCCACCGCCTGGGTGCGCTCGATCGCCTCCAAGACCGTAAGATGACGAAACGAATACGCCTGCACTCCCAGTTGCAACTCGTCCGCGGCCGCCGTCAGGGCCACGAACCCGCCCATCAGCCACCCTGCCACTGCACGCGTCATTGCCTAAACCTCCTCGCGGCCGAACGCCGACGCGTCGGTCCGTTCGGCATCCTATACCCTAACTGGCGGATAAAGTCCAGATCCCGGACCGAATTGCCCGCACGCCCCGCTCTCCATCGGCGGGATACTTCTGGTTGGTCTGGCGGCGCCATGTCTGCCA
>CAACVY010000063.1 GCA_900661335.1 uncultured bacterium
AATTTCATTGGAAAAACTCGCGTCCGATTTTCCAATGGACGGGAAAGAGATGTCGACGCTGGCGTGGAATTCGTGCCAGCGAGTTCAGTGGGACCGCACGGAAATTTTCCGTGTGACGTGCGCTCGAAGATTCGAAATTCCTTTACACAGGTTCGGTGGGAAGACTTCGCACTTCCGTTGGGATGTTGTGGGACCGAAAGGAGATTCGATTTACGGCGCGCCGCGGTGGTTTCGAGCGTGGTACCCCGGGCGCGACTCGAACGCGCGACCTGCGGTTTAGGAAACCGCTGCTCTGTCCAGCTGAGCTACCGGGGTGCCTTGGTGAGATATACTCAATTTTGCCCAAGTAGGCCAACTTTGAAAACGGCCGTCCCGCCCTCGAGGGCGGGACGGCTCGAATTCAAATCCCCCGTTTGGGGGTGCTCAGGCAGAAGGGATCTTGACCCACTTGGCGCCCATCTTGGAGGACTTTACGACGGCTTCGATGAACAACATGCCGCGCAAGCCTTCGCGCACGCCGGGGAAGTCCAGCTCCAATTCGCTGGGCTGGCGATTTTCCAACCGCGCCTGAATGGTCGAAGCGAAGTTCACGTAGTGGTTGGCAAACGCTTCGATGAACGCTTCCGGATGCCCAAATGGCAACCGAGTCGCGCGCGCGGCCGCCGGACTCTTCTTCCCGATGTAGCTGTTGCCTCGCTTCCACACCTCTTCCGGTGCGTCGATGCGGCGCACGTAGAGGTAGTTTGGATGCTCCTGGTGCCACTCCACACTGCCGTTCTCTCCATGCACCCAGATCGCGAGGTTGTTCTCTTCGCCGATGGAGATCTGGCTCGCATGGAGCACGCCCTTGGCGCCGCCCTTGAACCGAAGCAGGACATTGCCGTCATCGTCCAGCTTGCGGCCCGGCACGAAGATGGTCAGGTCCGCGCACACGGAATCGATCTGGAGTCCGGTGATGTATTCGGCCAGGTTCGCCGCGTGAGTGCCGATGTCACCCATGCACCCCGCCGCACCGCTTTGCTTGGGATCCGTGCGCCACGCCGCCTGCATCTGACCCTCACGCTCGATCGGTCGCGCCAACCAACCTTGGGGATATTGCACGACCACTTTGCGGATCGCGCCCAGATCGCCCTGCCGCACCATGTCGCGGGCCAGCTTGACCATCGGATAGCCCACGTAATTGTGCATCAGCCCGAAGACCAGCCCTGTCTTCTCGACGATCTTGACCAACGCCCGCGCTTCCCGCACGTTGATCGTCATCGGCTTCTCACACATGACGTGGAAGCCCGCCTCGAGGAAGGCCTTCGCGATCGGGAAGTGCCAGTTGTTTGGCGTCGTGATCGCGACGAAATCGATGCGTTGATCCTCTGGGAGTGCGAGTTCACCGCGGATCATCGCCTTGTAATCCGGGTACACGCGCTTGGGGTCGAGGTTCAATGCCTTGCCTTGCTGGATGCTCTTGGCTGGGTCGATGTCGAACGCACCCGCCACCAATTCGATGAGGCCATCCAGTCGCGCTGCTTTCCGGTGGACCTCTCCGATGAATGCACCCGGGCCACCGCCTACCATTCCCATGCGTAGTTTTCTGGCCATAGTTGGATCCTCCTATCTGGTATAGCTTGGGTTCATGCCCAACGGCTACTATAGTCGGTTTCCTTCCAGATGAAAAGTCGTTTCCAGTCCCTTTCATGGCTCCGGCTGCTTTGGATGTCTCTGGGGGGCGCGCTATGGCCAGCGCTGGCAACGCCCTCCGAGGTGCGCTTGGTCCCATATTCGCCAGCCCTGGCCCGCCTGGCCTATGATCTGGGATTATCCTCCCACATTGTCGGTGTGACGCGGTGGACTGAGCTGCCAGACGGATCGTATCGTCCGATCGTGGGCGATGCCACGGGACTGGACGTTGAAGCGCTGCTCCGCGTCCGCCCCACGTGGATCGTGTTCCAAGGGCGGCCCATGCCTGGGATCGAACGCGTTCAGAAACTTTGTCCAGGACTCCGCTGGACGTCCATACCCTTGGAGCGACTGGACGACATCGCCACGGGAGCACGGCGGCTTCTGGAGCTGTGCGGTGCGCCCTCGAACTCGCCGCCAGCGCTGTCGAGGTTTGAGGCCTTTCTCGCGCAACGCTCAAACGCATGCGTGCGAGGAGGACGTCGCGTGGTGTTCGTCACCGGCACGAGCCGCCCAATGGCCGCAAGTTCCGAGACCTACATCGGAGACTTCATCCGGCTCTGTGGAGGCGAGCCGGTGGACGTACCCGGGCGAAACCGATGGCGCGCGACGGACATCGAGAGCCTTCGCCAAACACGGTTCGATCTGCTGCTCGTACACGGTGCAACCGCTACGGAAGCTGCCGCTAACCAAGCCTGGTGGGAGGCGCAGCTTCGGCGCGCAGGGATCCATGCAGAGGTCCGTAGCGTGGCGGGGCCGGCTTGGCTGATTCCGTCCCTTCAACTGCCCGAGCTGGCGCCGGAGTTGGAAGCTGCCATGCGAGGTGCAACCACCTCGACGACGCCGGTCCAGCGCGAGCGCGTCGGCCCGAACTAACCCTCGAGTCCCAACACGCGGAACGTGCGGTCCACATCGCGGAAGTGTCGAGCGAGATCGAAGACGTCCGCCAGATCGTCTGGCGAAAGGTAGTGGACGATGTCCGGATCTTTCCGCAGCACTTCCGAAAATTCGCGCCCGGTTTCCCACACCTGCATCGCACAGCGTTGGACCCACCGGTAGGCATCCTCTCGGCTGACGCCGCGGTCCGTCAACTTTAACAGTACCTGTTGCGAGTGAATCAGACCTTTCAGCAGACCGAGGTTTTTCTCCATTTGATCGGGAAATACTCGGAGAGTATCCACCAAACGTGCCAGCCGCACGAGCATGTAATCCAACGCGATCGTCGCGTCGGGCAGCACCACGCGTTCCGCCGACGAGTGGGAAATGTCCCTCTCATGCCACAGCGCAACGTTTTCCATGCCTACCAAGGCGTAGCCGCGCAATAAGCGCGCCATTCCGCATAAGCGCTCGGCGATGATGGGGTTCTTTTTGTGCGGCATCGCAGACGAACCTTTTTGTTCCGAGCCGAAGAATTCCTCAACTTCGTGAACTTCCGTGCGCTGGAGATGTCGGAACTCCTGGGCCCACCGTTCTACCGAACACGCCACCAGGGCCAGCTGCGCCAGATATTCGGCATGGTGATCGCGCTGGACAATCTGCGTGGAGATTGGGGCCGGCCGCAGGCCCAACCGCTCGCACACGTATTGTTCCACCGCGGGATCTAAATGCGCATGCGTGCCAACCGCCCCCGAAAGCTTGCCGAATCGCGCGATCTCCCGCGCCCGCTCCAAGCGCTCGACCGCTCGGCCGAACTCGTCGTACATGAGCGCCATCTTCAGTCCGAACGTGATCGGCTCTGCGTGGACACCATGGGACCGACCGATCATCGGCACGTATTTGTATTGGCGCGCTTTCCGAGCTGCGGCCTCACGGACTGCGCGGGCGTCGCGAACCAGGATGTCCGCGGCCTGGACCATCTGCACCGCCAGGGCAGTGTCCAGGATGTCGCTGCTGGTCAACCCACGGTGAATATGCCGGGCCGCGGGACCGACGTTCTCCGCGACGTTGGTGAGGAATGCGATGACATCGTGGTTGACCTTTTCTTCGATCTCCGAAATTCGTTGCACATCGAATCGCGCACGCTGGCGGATGGTTTCGAAATCCTCCGGCGGGATTTGCCCCATCTCCGTCATCTTCTCGCACGCAAGAATTTCGATCTGCAGCCAAATTCGGAAGCGGTTTTCGTCCGCCCAAATCGCGGCCATTTCGGGTCGGGTATACCTCGGGATCATGTGTAGCTCCTTTCCGTATCGATGGTCTCGAGTCGGCCGAGCTAAGAACCACTCCTGGAGATCACGGCCGAACTGGGGATGGGATTCCTGGAGTGGGGTTGATGAACGGCGTTCGCAGAGGTTGAGTCCACGGTGAAGCCTGCGGTGGAGTGGCGGGTCGTGCCAATTCTGACGGCCCCGAGGGCGCCACCGACGAAGGCAAGGTCCAGGATGAACTCACTTTGAGCCCACCGGCGGCCCCGGGCGAGCCAAGGCCCGCTTCTGGAGCCGACACCAAGGATCGAACCGGTGGGGGCGGCGCTCGAACCGGTGAGTTCGGCGTGAGAGAGGGTACAATCGAGGGCGCGAGAGAAGCTGGAAGCCCTGCAAAACGTCCAGCCTTGGACTCGGACCAGTCAAAGATTGCTGGCGCAGGTGGACTGGGCGAACTCGATAGGCCTTGGGGTTCCGAACGGGCGGAAAGTTCGGCGGTGATGGAGTCGGAGTCTGACGCGGATTCGGACGCCCTAGGATCTCCACGGTGTTGCGCCATGGTGGTGATAAGATCTCGGTGCTCGGCTGGTTCAGACCTCTGACGCGACGCGTCAGTTCGGGAAAGGGACAGCCTCGAAAGCGATGGAGATGACTGCGCGTTGTCCTCCGAACCAGAAACACGTTGCCGGCTGGCCTCCATGGATTGCCGGAACGAGTATTCCCGGAATTTGAAAGCCGCGTCGGACGTATCCAGAAGCCATTGCTCGCCCAACAAAAGCGCGATCTCTTCCAGGACCGCCTCGTCGTCCTTTCGCTCCTGGTCATCTCGGGCTTCCTTGCGCTGCTTATCGCCCAGAGCCACGACCTCCGCAGTCATGTCGAAGACGTCGGAGTCCTTTTTCTCTTTCTGATCGTCCTCCCCGCTCTGGATTTTCTTCAACTCCCTTGCGAGTCGCTGTTCAGGCGTTAGCCATTCGTCTTCTTCTTTTGCTCGTCGTAACTTTCGCGGTGGTGTGGCCGTGGGATGCGGCGGAGGTAGTGCATTTGAGCTTCTGAGGAGCTCGCCAGACGAACGGGGACGGCTCGAGTCAGGAGCTGGGGTGTCTTCGTCTACGTTTGTGGAAACTTTGGGACTCAGCGCAGGCATGGGCTCGCTGACAATCGCGGGCGTGTCGTAACGACGGCGAACCCGCTTCTTGAACAGAAGCTCGTTCGTCTGGACGTTGTCCGAGGGCGTAGATGGACGAGCTTCGTCTTCGGCGGCGCGCGCTGGCAATGCCAACACGACGGCCAACAAAACCACCCACGTGCACCTGGACTTGGTCACGCCCACACCACACGAGTATAGTTTAGGAAACTGAGCTAGGCAAGTATGCGCATGACCGATTCGGATACCATTGCCGCGATTGCAACGCCTCCTGGAATTGGCGCGATTGCCATCGTGCGAATGTCCGGCCCCCAAGCGCTTGCCATCGCCGAGAAGGTGGTTCGGTCTCGCCCGCCAAAACTTTCCCAACGGCCGGATCGTTCGATCGTTGTGGGCAAAGTTATAGACGAAAACGGAGTGGCTCTCGACGAAGTCTTAATACTAATGATGCGAGGCCCCCGGTCCTATACGGGCGAGGACGTCGTCGAGATTCACTGCCATGGCAGCTACCGGATTGCCTCGGTGATTCTGCAACGGCTGATCCAGGCGGGCGCGCGACCGGCGGGTCCTGGGGAATTCACCCGGCGGGCGTTTCTCAACGGGCGACTCGACCTGGTCCAGGCCGAAGCGGTTGCCGCGTTGATCTCCTCGCAGAGCGAGATGGCGACCGCTGTAGCACTTCGTCAAAAAGACGGGGTTCTCTCGCGCTACCTCGAACGACTGTATGACCGCCTGCTCGCCGCCGCCACGGGCGTCGAAGCTTGGCTCGATTTTCCTGAGGAGGATATTCCCGAGAGCTGGTGGACGGGCGTGCGAGAGGTGCTGGTACATAGCCAAGGCGCTTGTACACAGCTGGTCGAAGGCTGGGACCGTTTTCGCGTCGCTCGCGATGGGATCCGGGTGGCGATCTTAGGGCGGCCCAACGTGGGTAAGTCCACTCTTTTCAATATGTTAGCCGGTCGCGACCGCGCAATCGTATCCCCTCATCCTGGTACCACCCGGGACGTGATCGAACAATGGATTGTGTGGAAAGGTTGGACGCTCTGCTTCGCCGATACTGCGGGAATTCGGGAAAGCCCGTGCGAGGTCGAACGAGAGGGGGTTCGGCGGTCGATGCAAGAGGCGCGAACTGCGGACTACATCCTGTATCTCATAGAATGCTGTTCCGCGGCCACCCCCGAAGACCTTTGCGTACTTCAGGAAATTGGTCCAACCCGCACACTGATCGTGGGGTCGAAGGACGATCTGGCTGTCTCGGACCAATTTCTTCGAAGCCTTCCGGAGGGGTTTGATTTTTGCACGGTGTCCGTCCGGCGCGAAGGATCCGAACAGGTGGTTCTGGAGAAGCTGACCCAAAGACTCATCTCCTCAAATTTGGACTTAGGAACGCCGGCGTTGGTGTCCGAACGGCAGTTCGATTGTATCCGCGAGGTCCGGGAGCTCCTCGGGAGAGCGATCCAAGAGCTCGACAGCGGTCCAGAGGGTCAGTTCAAGGTGGCCTATTGGATTCGACTAGCGGCGGAAAAACTCGCCGAGCTACTTGGGAAAACGTACACTAATGACCTTTTAGACCGCATATTCGCAACATTTTGCATCGGAAAATGATTCCGAACTCAAATTTTGAAGTCGTTGTCAGCGGCGGTGGACATGCTGGAATCGAAGCAGCTCTGTCGTGTGCGAGAATGGGGGTAAGAACGCTTCTTGTCACACTTCGAATAGACCGGATCGGGAGGATGTCATGCAATCCTTCCGTGGGTGGAATGGCCAAGTCGCATATTGTCTCGGAGATTGACAGCCTCGGTGGTGAAATCGGGTTGAATTCGGATCTGTGTGCCATTCACACGAAAATTCTGAATACGCGCAAAGGTCCGGCAGTACGGGCCACGCGTCACCAGTGCGACAAGGACCTGTACAGCCTCCGGATGCAAAAGGTCGTTCGAAATCAGGAGAACTTGGCTGTCGTCGAGGACGAGGTTACCGGATTCGAAATCAGATCCGGCCAAATTGCTGGAGTTTTCTTGTCGAAGACAGGCTATATCCAATGTAAGGCTCTGATCGTTGCCTCGGGCACTTTCTTGAACGGAAAAATTTGGATCGGAAATTTCTCGATCCCGAGTGGACGAGCTGGCGACCCAGCTTCAGGACGGCTTTCCGACGCAATCGAAAGAGTTGGCCACGTCAAGGCACGGCTCAAAACTGGGACTCCGCCAAGGATCCACAAAAACTCACTCGATTTTTCCCGAATGGAGATCCAGCCTCCAGCAGACCCTCCTGTGTTCTTCTCATGGCGGACCCGGAAATGGTGGGAACTTTGGAAGAGTGCTAAGATGTCATACGCAGAACTGGCCCGAATGTTCCACGTGGAACACTCGGAAGGATTCCCGTGGTTCCCGCCCCCTGGGGTCGGACATGTGGCGTGCTATGTGACTCGAACCACGGAAAAGACCGCGGAGATCGTGACCTCGAATCTAAAAAAAAGTGCAATGTACGGTGGCCACATACATGGTACTGGAGTCCGATATTGCCCGTCGATCGAAGACAAATTTGTAAAATTTCCAGAAAAGACGTCGCACCATATCTTCATCGAACCCGAAGGGCGGCACACCGTGCGCGTCTATCCCAATGGGACGTCGAACTCTCTACCAGCTGAAGTGCAGCTTCAAATGATCCACTCCATCCCAGGTCTGGAAAACGCCAAGATGATTCGGCCTGGATACGCGATCGAATACGACTTCTTCGACCCTCGAGACCTCAAGCCCACACTCGAATCGAAGTTCGTCGAGGGTCTCTATCTCACCGGACAAATCATCGGAACGACAGGGTACGAAGAAGCTGCAGGTCTCGGATTCGTTTCCGGAGTCAATGCTGCGCGAAAGATCCTTGGAAAGCCTGAAGTCACATTCGCCAGGAGTGAGTCATACATTGGAGTCATGGTCGACGATCTGGTCACAAAAGGAACTGACGAACCGTACAGAATGTTTACTTCCCGTGCCGAGTTCAGGCTTCTGCTCCGGCAGGACAACACCCCGTATCGGCTTCTACACCTGGCCAAAGAGTTGGGAATTGTCGAACAAGATCGGATCTTAGAAATTGAAGTCTCTCGAAGAAAAATTGAGGAGGAAAAGGAGCGACTATCCACGACTATGCTCAACGGACGAAGCATGTGGCAAATTCTTGCTTCGAAGGACGTTCGATATCGCGACCTACCGGGCTCTAGGGACGACTTGAATGATCTGGAGGTCGAACAACTCGAAATCGACGCGAAATATGCCGGCTATATCGAGATCGAACTTCAACACGTCGAAAGGCTGAAAAAAATGCTGGCAGCCGAGATACCTGATCACATTGACTATTCGCAGCTCCCCGCTCTGAGGCGAGAAACGAGAGAGAAGCTCCAGCGAGTCCGACCGCGAACGCTCGCACAAGCGTCTAAAATCCCTGGAGTCAACCCTGCGGATATATCAATTCTCGAGATTTACATTTCGAGGCTAAAGAGAGGCCAGCGATAGACCAGCCCTTTGGACTACGGCTCGGAAATCTTCCGGGATGGAAGACTCGATCTCGAGCGTCTCAAGCGTGACAGGATGAACGAACGTCAATCTCCATGCATGAAGCATTTGCCGCTTGGCTCCAAGCTCTTCACTCGCTCGTTTCTTCTGCCCATAGACGAAATCACCCACTACGGGATGTCCCAAATGAGCCATGTGGACACGAATTTGATGCGTGCGGCCAGTTTGTATCTCAATGCATAGCAGGGACAGGACGGAGTTTGTTGATATAACCCTGTAGGTAGTTGACGCAAGTCGGCCTTTTGTGACCTTCGCGCTCATCTTTTTTCTGTGGTATGGTGACCTTCCGATCAGCGTTTCGATTTTTCCAATCGGAGGTTCTGGGGTACCGAACACTAACGCGAGGTATTCCTTTCGTATTTGGCGTTGCTTGAACATATCTGACAAAACCCGGTGAGTTTGGTCGGTCTTGGCGATCAACAGTACGCCACTCGTGTCGCGATCCAAGCGGTGAACAATCCCCGGTCTGCGTTCGCCACCCACCCCAGACAGCCCAGGACGGTGGAACAAGAGTGCATGCACTAAAGTTCCTCGCTCGTGGCCAGCGGCTGGATGAACCACCATTCCCGCGGGTTTGTCGACGGCCAACAGGTACGGGTCCTCGTACAAAATGTGCAGCGGAATGTTTTCGGGCACTAGGTCACTCAGCACGGGCGGCGGGATTTCCCAATGGATGACATCCCCCGCACGTACTTCATGGCTGGGGCGTAGGATGACAAGGCCGTTCACCCGCACTTTACCTGCCTCGATCAAGGCCTTCCAACGGGTCCTGGACTGGGAGGGTTCCAGAATGGCCAGAACCTGATCGAGCCGTTTCCGATGGTCTTCAGGGGGTACGATCAGGGGATTCACTTCCACGTGGCTTTGTGGCGGACAAGAGCCATAGCGCAGTCACCATCAGCCCAATACAAACCCACTGGGCGATCGAAAGGGCCCCGAGTCGCATGCGCTCGTCGCCGCGCAAGAACTCGTCGAAGAACCTCACGGCCGGGTAGAGCAGAAGGTACCATCCGAAAATCTCACCATGGAACTTCTTGCGTGGATAACGGCGCACAAGTATTAGGTAGATAAATAGGTTGGCAGCAGATTCGATCAATTGCACCGGAATCCTGCCTTGTGTCCAAGATGGACCGCATTCCCAGGGCCGTCCATAGCAGCATCCGTTAATAAAACACCCGATTCGCCCGAAGGCATGGCCGAGCGGGAGGCCCGACGTGACAAAATCAGCCAACTCGAACCACCCCACCTTTCGACGGGACGCCCACCACGTGAGCGCCAATGCACCGCCAAGAAAACCGCCGTAGAAGATCAGGCCCCCATGATCGATGCGGAAGATTTCGAACCACCGACCCGCGTACTCTGGCCAGTTCGAAAGTACGTAAGCGACCCTGGCACCGACAATGCCGCCAATCGTGGCCCAAAAGACGACTCCAGAAGCGAAATCCTCTGGTCTTCGCTCACGCCGCGCCAACCGTTCGAGATGTGCATAGGCGGCTCCCAGACCCAACGCAACCCAAACCCCATACCAGTAGATGGGGCGCCCGCACACATGACAGCACACTCGGTCCACGGTTCGTCAAGGATAGCCACGCGCCGTTCACCACTCAACACGAAACCTCGATCCGCTCGTACTTTCGGCGCGGGCGTGAAACGACGGCTCCCTAGTCGCGGCCCCTCTTTGCAGGGATGGTGCGAGAGCACTGGCCAACGCCTGTAGGGGGCTTTGCCCTTCGGGTCACTCATCGGTTGAGTGAGCGGCGCAGCTCCGACACACCGATCGCCCGGATGACACTGGCTTCACACGCATAGAGAAGTCTACTCGAGCCCGCTGCGTCCGTTGGAGTCCACTCATGCCAGACACTTTTGCCTGTTGCGCAAGGGCATTGAATATCAAGGGATCCGGGTCATTTCGAATTCGTGGCGTTCGGAGCTTGCCAAAACTGCTTGTTGTGTTGTGCGAACCTTCCAAAGAGGAACCTATCGAATCGTCTGCGGAAATCTACGCAAACATACTCTTTTAGTTAGGCGGAAGGAGACCGCAGCCATGAAGAAATGAACACCGCAGGGCACTAGCGGAACCGGCGAGGGCACTGCCAGAGTCGGGACCGAAGTTGCAGAACGAGGTTGTCCGCCCCGCATGGGCTGAGCCATCCCGCTTTCGACAGGATGTGTTCCTGCCGATCAGAGGAGTGGCCTGACGAGTATGTTTAAGCCCGCTCGCGCTAGTGGCGACCCGTAGTATCGCACAGGCGCGCGTTGGCCAGGAAGGCCCAAATGGTAGGAGCCAGCCGCGGAGTTCTGCGTCATCGTAACACTCAGGGTCGGTCGCTCGCCTGGCTTTGCGGGTAGCGGATGATCCGAAGCACGAACTCGAATCCAAGCTTTGGAAAATTCTCCGTACGATCATTCCAAGGCTTGGATAAGAAGGCGTTTTTGCGCCCAAGCGTTGGACAAAAACGGCGCGACAGGTCGCAAGGTTGGACGGCCATACCCCAGGCTTTTCCAGGGCTCGGATTCGCTGGGGCCTAGGTACCCGTGCTTGGATGAGTCGTCGTTCTGGCTTTCAACGCTTAGATAGTTCGGCCGACGACGTGAAGCACCCTGCTTGGCGGATGCGAAGATCCTTGGGCTCATGGATTCGGACCTTGCTTGGTGGCGTTTGCTCGGCACTGTGGGTGCAAGACACGGGCAACAAGTGTTTGCAAGGCATTGACGTTCGATGGGTTGTGAGCAATTTCGAACGCGAAGTGTTTCTAGCTTTGCTAACCCGTGTTGGGTCTCGCGCCGCCTTCCAGTGCACAAGCATCCATCGAACCAGCTGCGGAAATTTCCTCGGGCAAACTCTCTTCGTGTTAGGCAGAAGGAGACCGTAGCCATGAGAAGATGAAGACCGCGGTGCGCCGAGAGCTGGTGAGAATACCGTGAAGATCAGGGATGGAATTGCGCGACAAGGCGGCGCGCCGCATACGTTGACTGCGGCATCCCTCGCGGATGGAACAAGGCTCCCTCATGAGCGGTACAAATCCGCGGCGCGGATTGTGGAAAGGCCGCCACCAGCGACGCGCGAGGCCAATGAACGTAGTCGTGCGCGGCCCAAGGAGTCGCACCGTAGAAGAAGCGGAGTTGCGCCTAGGCCGCAATGTTGCGATCGGCGGGACTGTGTCGGTCCCAGTTCGAAAACCCAAAGCCGTACGGTCAGGTTTGACGTCCCCACTGGGCGCCGCTTCGTCGGTGGCCCTGTACGCTCAGGTCGCATCGCAGCCGACCCCGGCCTTCCCCGTCGCGAGTGTCGCTAGCGGGGCCAGTTTTTTATGCAAGGCCCCCCGGGACCAGTGGTGCGGAGGCAGTGGGGGCCAGTGGGTCCAGGGTCCAGTGGTGCCGGTCCAGTGGTGCCAGACACTTCCGTAAAGTGTGCTCTAAGGCATTAAGGCGCAATAGGTTACGCGGGATTTTGAATCAGCAAGATTCTGGATCCGCGACGCTCGTGCTGGGGCTTTCCGAGGCCAGACCAGCGACCGGTCGGGCGAGCCGCGGAAATTTTGGGTCGCAAGCACTTTCATCAGGCAGAAGGAGACCGTAGCCATGAGAAGATGAAGACCGCAGTGCGCCGACGGAGCCGGCGAGAACATCGCGAGAGTGGGACTGAAATTGTGCAAAGGCGGAGCCTCCGCTTGCCCTGGCTGTGGGCCGGGTTTTGCGCTGGGCCAATGCGCGTTGTTGGCAATTCAGAGCCGGTCTCGTGGCGGGCCCAAATGCAATGCTTAGACCCATCAGCACGGGGAGTAGATGGGCCGGCACTTCGACGGAGTTTATCGCCACCGGCGAACGGCGCGCCACGCACGAGCACGAAGCTCGCGCCGCCGTCGTTCCAGCCAAGCGAGCAAGCGGCGGGCTACCCGCTGTCGAGCTGAGGCCCGCAGTCGCTTACTTCGAGCGCGGACCCACTCCCTCAGCACTACTACATCTTGAAGATCTCCCAAAAGTCCTTGAAGTTCTCGCAACCGCTTCAGTCGTCGCTGGACCTTGCGCCCGTCCAGTTCCGCCCACAACTCCAGCGCATACCGGTACCGCTTGGCCGCGAGGCGGGCCCGGTGATAGTGTGCATCGGGGCTGGTTTTCTGCAGTTTTTGAATCACCTTGGCGACTTTGCGGCGGGCGTTGCGCACTGCGTCTCGCACGAAGGGCTTCAGTGGCCCCGGGTTCTCGCAGCGGCTCAACTGGTTCTGCAGCTGAGCCCACGTCCGCTCAACTGTCTGCCCAATCGGACCTGCCCATTGGGCGCGAAAGCGCCGCAGTCGTTCAGCGCGCAGTTCCCGGAGCGGCCGGATCACTTCCTGCAGGGCGATGGACTCGTTCGGCTCCAGATTGGACGACTCGACGAAGCGTTGCACTAAGTCCAGTGCTACGTCGGCGTCTCGCACTTTGCCCGCAGCGCGCGCGACTGCGCGCAAGGCCTTCCGGAATGCGCGAGCCGTGTCCGGCAATGGAGTGCGGAACATCCAGAGCACCGCACGCAGACGCCGGAAGGCCACACGGAGATCGTGCAAAGCTTCCGGATCCACGCCCACGTAGGCGCGCGGCCATAACCATTGGACACGATGCCAAAAGTGCTTCAGCAATGCGGGAATCGCGTCGGCCACTTGCATGGTCGGGCGCAAGTTCAACTTGGCCGGAGCTGCAGGACTCGGCGAAATCCCTGCGAGCCGGTAGGCCCGTTCGATTTTGGAATCCGTGAGCGGCTCCCAGCCAGTTCTGCGGCGAAATTCCCGCATAGCCTGTCGGAGCTTTTGTGAATCTTGAACTGTTTCCCATTCCACCTCGGCCCAATTTAGAGAATGCTGGGCCACTTGGGCGCATACGGAGTCGCAACAGACCCGCGCATGCCCGCCGTCCGTGGTGGAAACTTCGTGCTCAGTTCGGTCGATGCACAACTGGCCAATGGGCGAGAGCGTCAACCGGCGTGCAATCGGTCCTAACCAGGCCGAAATCGGACCCCGCCGCAACCGGCAGGGGAATCGAGGCGCCTGCCTTGTGGGCTGTTCGATTTCAATCCGTTCCAACCGATCCGGTGTGCGCGGGCGGGCATCCGCTTTGAGGGTCCAGTGGGTCGACTGAGTCCCGCGACGAAGTCGAAGCCCCACGCCTGCACGCGTCAGCCAGCGGTCATCGGTGTCGACGTAGACGTCCCGGAAGCGAATGGTTCGGCCTGGACGCACGTGGACTCCCGCCACGGAGCGCAAAAACTCCGGGACGTCGCCCAACACCGCGGCCAAGGGTACCAGTAACTTCGACTCGAATTCCCGCGAA
>CAACVY010000062.1 GCA_900661335.1 uncultured bacterium
AGTTCGGAGGTCAAGTTCATGAAACGCCGCGAGCTACTACACGGAGCTTCGACCGTTGCCATGCTAGGTCTCATCGGCCGCGGAAACGCGGAGCCAACCCCGGAGCGAAAGGGACGTATCCGCCAGTGTGCATGTCCCGGGGCGTTCGGCCGCTCCTCGTTCGAAGAGAAATGCGAAATGGCTCGGCGGCTGGGCCTGATTGGAATTGACCTAGTACGACCGGGACCTGACTGGGACACGTTAAAGAAGTACGGCCTGATGTGCAGTATGGTACCCTCGCACAGCCTGACGAAAGGCTTGAACCATCGGGAGAATCACGAAGAGTGCTTGACGGCCATCCGCTCGGCAATTGAGAAAGCTGCAGAGGCAAAGTTTCCGAATGTGATCTGCTTCTCCGGAAATCGGCAAGGGATCAGCGACGAGGAGGGTCTGGAAAACTGCGCGGTGGCGCTCAAACAAGTGGTGGGGCTGGCTGAACAAAAAAAGGTGGTCCTGTGCATGGAACTGCTGAATAGCAAGCGGAACCACAAGGATTACCAGTGCGACCGCACCGCCTGGGGAGTGGAACTCTGCAAGCGAGTCGGCTCACCGAACTTCAAGCTGCTGTACGACATCTACCACATGCAGATCATGGAGGGCGACATCATTGCGACGCTGCGGGAGAACCTTCAGTACATCGGTCACATCCACACCGCAGGCGTCCCGGGACGGCACGAAATTGACGAGACCCAAGAGCTCTACTATCCAGCGATCATGAAGGCGCTGGTGGATGCCGGCTATACAGGGTTGGTGGCGCACGAGTACACTCCCACCCGCGATCCGTTCACCTCGCTTCAGCAAGCGGTGCGCATCTGCGATGTATGAGCGCGCGACCTCTCGGACGGGAGCGAGCCTGCACCTGCGGGCATCGAACCTTGACCTCGACGGTCGCCGCGGTGGCCCTCGGTGGGTACGCACTGGCCGCGGGGAACAGTTGGGCCGGCGTCGTCGATGGCCCCTGGTCAGTCCGGCCGTTGGCCCAGGAGCATGTGGTCGTCTATGAGTCTCCTGATCCCGCACGCGTGTATTGTTACACGCCCGGGATTCTCCGATTACCCGACGGTCGGTTGATCGCAACGTTGGATGTGGGTGGGCCAGGTGTGTCCGCGATGGAACCTCGCGGCCGAATCTTCATTTCGGACGATGGAGGCCAGAGGTGGCAGCCCCGTGGTTCCTTTCCGTTTATTCACGCGCGACCATTCTGCACGGGCGGACGAGTCTACATCCTCGGGCACGAGGGCGACCTGAAAGTCGTCGCGTCGGCCGACCGAGGCTGGACCTGGTCGGCGCCGTCCTTGTTGACCACCAACGAGCAATGGCATGGCACGGCCGCCAACGTTTGGACGAACGGCCAGTTCGTGTACCTAGTCATGGAGCAACGCGTCCACCACCGAGTTCGCGGCTGGCCCGTGTCCGAGCTTGCCCCGGTTCTTTGGCGCGGACGGGCGGACGCTGACCTGCTGCGAAGAGAGAACTGGACGCGTGCGAACTCGCTGAGCTTCCAGGAAGCGCTTGCCAAGCTCCAGCCCGCGGACCCAGGCGAGGGCGTGGGTATCCCGTGGTTTGCCGCGCCGTATCCGTCCGGGTCCATGCCTGCTTGGCGCCGTCCCTGCGCTCCCATGGGGTGGCTGGAAGGCAACGTCGTCCAAATTTTGGATCCGAACCACGTTTGGCACGACCCGTCCGGTCGGACCTACCACATCTGGCTGCGCGCCCACACCGGCGGGAGCGGTTTCGCCGCGATCTTGAAAGTCGTGGAGCACCCCGATGGCTCGATGGTTTCCGAACTGGAACAGGCTCCGTCCGGCCGGAAGGTGCTTTGGGTCCCCTGCCCCGGTGGCCATATGCGCTTCCACGTGCTGTGGGACGCACCTAGCCGGCTGTACTGGCTGCTGAGCTCCCAAAGCACGGACTCCGTGTGCCGGCCCGACCGCCTGCCCGTGGACCGATTTTCGTTGCCCAACAACGAGCGGCACCGCCTTCAGCTGCACTTTTCTCGCAACATGATGGACTGGTGCTTCGCTGGACTGATCGCAACTGGAGCCACGCCCCGAGAAGCTCGGCACTACGCGGCCATGGACGTGGATGGAGACGATTTGGTGATTCTCAGCCGCAGCGGCGATTCCCGCGCGCGGTCTGCGCACGACGGAAATCTGATCACCTTCCACCGCGTCCGGAACTTCCGGTCTCTCGTGTATTGATGCAGCCGCGTCGCGAGCATAGCAGAACGTGTGGCCCACCGCTCGTGAATGGCAGTGGCCACATACTCTCCTCGCCTGGAGCTCATGCCACCGCCAACGTTCGGTGGGGTTTCACCCCGGGGCTAAAAGCACCTTGGCACCCCGAATTCGACGCGCATAGAGTTCGCGTAAGGCCTGGTTGGCCTCGTGGAAGGCAAAGGTCTGGATCTCCGGCTGTAGGTGGAACTCGGCGGCCAGGCCTAAAAATTCACGGACGTCCGCGCGGGTAACGTTCGCGACGGTACTCAGCTGTTTTTCCATCCAAAGATCCCGAGCGTAGTCCAACTTCAGCCACGCATCTTGATCGCTGGATTCTTTCCGGATCGCGTTGATCACCAACCGCCCGCCGGGCGCCAACGCGCGCAACGACGCCAGGACCGTGCTCCATACCGGGGTGGTGTCGATGATTCGATCCGGAGCCTGCGGGGGCACCTCATGGATATCGCCTGCCCAGTGCGCGCCCAATTGAATTGCGAAGTCCCGCTCCGACTCCGAACGCGCGAAGACCACAACGCGACTCGAGGGATACATCCGCCGAGCCAACTGTAAGACGAGATGCGCGGAAGCTCCAAAGCCCATCAATCCCAGCGTCAAGCCGTCCCGCATCTCGGCCAACCGGAGCGAACGATAGCCGATGGCGCCCGCGCACAGCAACGGAGCCGCGCGCACGGGCTCGAACCCCTGCGGCAACGGATACACAAACCGCACGTCGGCCACGCAATACTCAGCGTATCCCCCGTCGACATCCAACCCGGTCGCTCGAAATTCCGGACACAAGTTCTCACGGCCTTCGAGACACCGCGGGCAGCGCCCGCACGCGGAGGCAATCCATGCCACGCCCACTCGCCGCCCCAGCCAGCTCCGCTCCACCGCCGACCCGATCGTGTCCACTTCACCGACGATTTGGTGCCCGGGGATCACTGGATGCGGGGGGGCTGCGCGGCCGTCGATCTCATCCAATTCGGTGTGACACACCCCACACGCCCACACGCGAATTCGCACCTGTCCTAGGCCCGGCTCAGGCGTGGGCACCTCGCGCAGCGATAGCGGGCCGTCGGGGAGGTCCCATCCACCGGTGCGATCCAGAACCCAGGCCTTCATGCACCACTCATCCGTAGCGGACGGATTCTCGCAATATGGACAAGCGTCGTTCCAGTTCGCGTTCGGGCACGCGCAGCAGCCGCGCCGGGCCAAAGTCTTCCACGGCCACAGAAGCCAGCACCGTGCCGAACCACGCGGCTCGCACCAAGGCCGCCGCGCCATTCCCGCGGGACCGAGCCAGTTCTCCCATCAAGCCCCCGGCAAAGGTGTCGCCGGCCCCCGTCGGATCTCGCACACGCTCCACGGGAAACGCCGGCACCACGCGCCACACATCGCGCCCGACCACCAAACTGCCGTATTCGCCCCGTTTGACCAAGACGTACGTCGGGCCCATCCGCAGGACTTTGCGCGCAGCCTCGGGCACCGATGCGCATCCCGTCAGATCCCGCACCTCTGACTCGTTCACGGTCAGCACGTCCACACGGCGAATAACCTTCCTCAGGGCGGGGCGGGCTGTGCGAATCCACAGATCCATCGTGTCGGCCACGACCCACCGAGGGCGCTGCGCCATTTGATCGAGCACGTGCAGTTGGAGTTCGGGAGCGATGTTGGCTAAAAACAACAGGGGTGCGCGCCGATAGGCCGGTGGCAACTCTGGCCGGAAATCTTCAAACACATTTAGCTCGGTCTGGAGCGTCCGCCGTTGGTTCATGTCGGCGAAGTACTCGCCCGTCCATCGGAACGTACGACCGGAGGCACACTGCAGTCCGCTCAGATCCACCCCCGCCCGCCGAAGAAGATTCCATGCAGCTCGGGGAAAATCTTCGCCGACCACGCCCACAATGCCCGTACGGGCTCGGCGAGACGCCGCGATGCACGCGTAGGTGGCCGACCCACCTGGCACGTCCGCTCGCCGCTCCCACGGCGTGACGATGGTATCCAGAGCGACCGAACCGACGATGACCACGTCGGGTGTCGCGGGTTTAGCGGTTGGCGCCGGAGGATTCGGAACAGAGGAGTTCTTCGAGAAGCTCACAGAGGGCATGAATGATCAGTTGGTGTCCTTCTTGAATGCGCGGCGTCGAGGGGCTCGCGGAGATTCCCAAGAACAGGTCGGATCGTGTCGCCAGGGCGGTCGGTGCACCGCCGATGCCCAACACCCACAATCCGAGCTCGCGCGCCCGGTCTGCCGCGCGAACAATGTTGGGGGAAGTGCCGCTCGTGCTGATCGCGATCAGGATGTCGCCCGGGCGGCCGAGCGCCTCGACCTGGCGCTCGAACACTCGATCGAAACTGGTATCGTTGCCGATGGATGTCAACACGGAGGTGTCGGTGGTCAGCGCGATCGCCGGCCAAGCCGGACGGTTGCGCAAAAAGCGATTGACGATCTCGGCGGCGAGATGTTGTGCGTCGGCGGCGCTACCGCCATTCCCACACACCAGGACTTTGCCGCCCTGGCGAATGCATGCCGCCATACGTTGCGCCGCCTGCTCGATGGCCGAGCGGCGCACAGACAACACCTCGTGCACCACGGCCAATGTATCGGCTGCCAGCTGGTCCCAGTTCATCCCGAATAGCCACCGATCACCATCCGGTTAGAGTCCGGTTCCGCCGGCTCCGCGGGGGTGAACTCCACGACTTTGACCATGATGTTCCCCACGTCGGGCAAGCCGATCTCATCCGTGAGCGCCTGACGGATGCGTTTTTGCAACCGGGTGCCCTGTTCCGCGACTGGAAGAGTCGTCGCGGCGCGGCAGGTGACGCGCACTTGGATACTGCCTTGAACTGCGCGCACGCGGCATTGAACCGGCTCGATACCCGTCGCGCGCTCCAAGGTCTTCTGGATGTAGTCCCGCAACGCGGACATCGTGACATCCACCTGGCCGTAGTCCGTGCTCAATCGAACGACTTCTTCGGCTGGATCTCGCACGAACCAGCTCATGGCCCAAAGAACGACCAACCCTACGGTCAGGATTCCCACCGGCGCGAGACGTTCCGGATGCCAAGTCGCCCACCGCTGCAAGAAAGAGACGTCTCCGCTGAGTGCGATCCGCACCAAGGCGAAGCCCGTGGCCAACGACACCAGGGCGACCAACAGGGTTAACACGGTCCGTAGCAATTTCATGGGGACGACTCGGCCTCGATCCGCTGGGGCTCTTCCGACGGCACCCGAACGCCTTGGACAATAACGTTGACGGCACTGACCGAGCGGCCGGTCATCTTCTCCACGTGTTCGCGCACCGCGCTCTGAACCTGCCATGCCACCTTCGGGATGTACACGCCATATTCGACGACGATGTGGATTTCGAGCACGATACGGTCACCTTCGACCTCCACCCGCACGCCTCGGTCTCCCACGCGGCGAGTGACCAACCCCGCCAGGTCGTCCACGATCGAACCGGCCAGCTCCACAACGCCCGGCACCTTCTGCGCGGCCATCCGAGCGATCTGCGCGATCACGCTATTGTGGATCTGGATGGCGCCTAGTTCATGCTCGTCGTTTGCGTCCTCCGGCGGCGGATAGGTTGGCGGACGCGGGGCCGCCCGTACCACAGGTTCGGGTTCTCGTTTCATGGCGCTGTTCCTCGCGATTGAATATCGAACGATTCCCTCATGAACGACTCCAAGAACTGCGTCGTATATTCGCCACGCCGAAACCTGGCGTCCGCCACCAGCGCCAATCCCACCGGCGCTGTGGTCGCCACACCCTCGATGGTAAACTCATGCAGCGCCCGGGCCAGAACGGACAACGCCTCGGCTCGGTCGCGGCCCTTGGCGATCAGCTTCGCCACCATACTGTCATAATGCGGCGTGATTTCATAGCCTGCGTAGACGTGGCTGTCCACGCGGACATTGCGGCCACCCGGGAAATGAATGAACTCCACCACCCCTGGACACGGGGCGAAGTCCCGGTGGGGGTCTTCGGCGTTAACGCGAAACTCGATGGCGTGGCCATTCCACCGCACATCCCGCTGGCTGAAGGATAGTTTCTCGCCCATCGCGGCGAGAATCTGCTCCTTGATCAGATCCACTCCCGTCACCTCTTCGGTGATCGGGTGCTCGACCTGGATCCGCGTGTTCATCTCCATAAAGTAAAACTCGTGGGTGTCGGTGTCGTACAAGAACTCCACCGTACCCGCACTCTGGTACCGGCTGAACTCCGCAGCGCGCAACGCGGCCCGGTGGATCTTCGCTCGGACATCCGCCGGCAGGTTCGGAGCCGGCGCCTCTTCCACAAGTTTCTGATGACGCCGTTGGATGCTGCAATCACGCTCGCCTAGGTGGACGATGTTTCCGTGCGTGTCGCCCAGGACCTGCACCTCGATATGCCGAGCGTTCTCCACGTAGCGTTCCACGTACAACGCGGGGTTGCCAAACGCGCGCTCCGCTTCGCTACTGGCGGTCATGAAGGCCTGGGCCAAGCTCACGTCGTTGCGCGCCACTCGCATACCCTTCCCGCCTCCCCCTGCGGCGGCCTTGAGCAACACGGGATAGCCGATTTTTCGCGCCACCTGCAACGCTTCGTCCTTGCTCTTGACCACACCCTCACTGCCGGGCGTCACAGGAACGCCGGCCTTCTTCATCGTCTGTCGCGCCGCGGCCTTATCCCCCATCAAACGGATATTCTCCGGCGTGGGGCCAATGAAGGTGATGTTGCAGTTGCGGCAGATCTCCGCGAAGTGTGCGTTTTCCGAGAGGAACCCATACCCGGGGTGGATCGCATCGACGTCCGCGATTTCTGCCGCACTGATGATGTTGGCAATTTTCAGATAGCTGTCCTTCGCCGGTGCCGGACCGATGCAGACCGCCTCGTCGGCCATCTGCACGTGTAAGGACTTCTCATCCGCGGTGGAGTATACTGCCACCGTCCGGATTCCAAGCTCTTGGCACGCTCGAATGATGCGGACCGCGATTTCCCCTCGGTTGGCAATCAAAATGCGCTCAAACATCCGCCGCTCCTAGATCGGTTCCACCTTGAACAGCACCTGGCCATACTGCACCGGAGTGGCGTTTTCCACGAGAATCTTGCGAATGATTCCCCGGCATTCCGCCTTGATCTCATTCATGACCTTCATCGCCTCGATAATGCACACGGTGGTGTTCTCGTCTACCTCCTGCCCGACGGTCACAAACGGCTCCGCATCTGGAGCAGGCGCGCGGTAGAACGTGCCGACAATAGGGGCTTTGATATCAATGAGATCCGCATCCTCCTCCGGCGGTGGTGCGGGCTCGGGCGCGGGGGAAGCCGGCGCTGCGCCGGCGGCGGGTGCCGCGGGCGCAGGGGCGGCGCTCGGCAGAGGCGCGGCCGCCACGGCCATCGGCGCATACGGAAGGTCCAGGCGCCGCCGCACCTTCAACCGAAACCCCTGGTCCTCCAACTCAAACTCGGCCAGGTCGTTCTCGCGGATCATGTCCAAAATCTTGCGAATCTCGCGAATGTCCATTGCACGACTCCTTTCTCGCTGGGTCGGACTACGAGCCGGATTCGTCGCACTCGGACCGCTCCCGGCGCTCCAAGTACCGGACCAGCCCCTCCAATCCAAGACGGTAACTATCGGCCCCAAATCCCGCCACGATTCCGACGCAGGCCATGGCCGTGTAGCTGTGCGCGCGGAACGGCTCGCGCGCCGCGGGGTTACTCAGATGGACCTCCACGGTGGGCAGTTGCACAGCCCGCAGAGCGTCCAGCAGCGCCACGCTCGTATGGGTGTAGGCCGCCGCGTTGAGCACCAGACCGTCAAACCTGCCCGGCGCCGCCCCGATGGCGTCCACCAGTTCGCCCTCACAGTTGCTCTGAACGAACTCGACCTCCACCCCGAGCTCCGCCGCACGCCCCTCAAGTTGGCGCCGGATGTCGTCCAACGTACAACGCCCATAGATCTCCGGCTCGCGCCGCCCGAGCAACTGGAGGTTCGGACCGTTCAAGACAAGAATTCGGAATCTGGCCATGACACCGTCATCCCGCGTGGCCTAGCATAGCGGAGCCAACCGAATTGTCCAACAAACCGAAGCGGCCGTGTGCCCCACGTCGACCAGCCCCCTGCGTTCGCGGCCCGCCCCCGAAAGGCCGCCGTACGTGTCGGGGGCCACGTCGCGATCGCGAAACCGCCGCGGCCGACGCCGTCCACATCCGCGGTTCGTCCCGACGGATGCAGACAAGCCCAGTTCGCCCTCTGCGGGAACGCACCGCCGAGTCCAGTCGCTGGACCGTCCGGTGTCGTGACGGACGCGACGGAGAGCCCTGCGCGACAGCAAACTCACTGCCTGCTCCAATTCCACTGGGTCCGGCTTGTCCGCGGGGCTGCGTTCAGATATACGGGAAACCTAACCAGAGAACCGGTCACCCGGTCAGGAGCACAAGGTCATGAACTATCGAAAATTCATCGAAGCTCAAGTAGCGCAAATCCAGGCGACCGTCGGGGACGGCATCGCGATCAGTGCGCTCAGCGGAGGCGTGGACAGTTCCGTCGTCACCGTCCTGGCCCATCGCGCCCTGGGTCGGCAGTTGAAAGTATTTTTCATTGACAATGGCTTGATGCGCAAGGACGAACCCCGAACCGTCGTCCGTATGTTCCGATGCATGCGAATTCCCGTCCAGCTCGTGGATGCACGAAAAGAGTTTCTGGACGCGTTGCGCGGCATCACGGATCCGGAAGCCAAGCGCGAGGCGATCACTCGAACGTTCTATCGGGACGTCTTCGCACGGTTGGTTCGGGAAACCGGCGCGCGCTTCCTGCTACACGGAACGATTCTCACGGACATCGAAGAAACGGTGGCCGGCATCAAGCGGCAACACAACATCCTCGCGCAATTAGGAATTGATCCAGAGCGAGAGTTTGGGTATCAGGTTCTGGAACCACTGAAGACCTTGCGCAAAGACGGAGTGCGCAAGGTGGCTGCCTTGCTCGGGCTGCCCAAAGACTTGGTTCAGCGCATGCCGTTCCCGGGGCCGGCCTTGGCCGCACGCATCGTGGGAGAAGTGACGGAGAAAGAGCTCGAGTTAGTTCGCGAAGCCACGGCGATCGTCGAGGAAGAATTGAAATCCGTTCGAGCGTTCCAATATCTCGCGGTACTTCTCAAGGACCAGGCCACCGGAATCCGGAACGGCCGCCGCGAGTTCGGTCGGATCGTCGTGGTGCGCTGCGTCGACAGCAAGGACGCGCGCAGCGCGACCCCAACCCGGTTGCCTTGGTCGAAGCTGGAACGGATCTGCCAGCGGATTGTCGCGCTGCCGGGCGTCAACCGCTGCGTGTATGACCTGACCTCGAAACCGCCGGCGACGATCGAGTACGTGTGATCAAAAGGAACGAACGCCCGCTTCGGCAACGCCGAACGCGACTCGCGTCGGTATTGCAAGCTGGTGTCAACGGAAACCCTGGCAAAGAATGCGAGGTAGCTATGCCCCGACGAAACGACATCCACAAAGTCATGATCATCGGTTCCGGTCCGATTGTCATCGGGCAGGCGTGTGAGTTCGACTATTCCGGCACCCAAGCTTGCAAGGCGTTGCGCGAACTCGGTTACCAAATCGTCCTTGTGAACTCGAACCCCGCGACCATCATGACCGACCCAGTTATGGCCGACGTAACTTACATCGAACCGCTCAATGCCCCCACCCTAGCGGCGATCATCGAGAAAGAACGGCCCGATGCCCTCTTGCCGAACCTGGGCGGACAGACTGGGTTGAACCTCGCCACGGAGCTAGCCCGGAAGGGGGTGCTCGACCGGTTTGGGGTGCAGGTCATTGGCGTGAACCTGAACGCCATCGAGAGGGGCGAGGATCGCATCGCCTTCAAGGAAACGATGAACCGCCTCGGGATTCCGATGCCCAAGAGCGATGCGGCCACCTCAGTCGAAGAGGCAGAGCGCGTCGCCGAGCGGTTGGGATATCCGGTAGTCATTCGGCCTGCGTATACCCTTGGCGGTACCGGGGGTGGAATGGTCTTCAATGTCGAAGAGCTCCGGACCATCGCCGCGCGAGGCATCGCGGCCAGCATGATCGGTCAAATCCTTGTCGAGGAGGCTGTGCTGGGCTGGGAAGAGCTGGAACTGGAGGTCGTTCGTGATGCAAAGAACCAGATGATTACCGTGTGCTTCATCGAGAATGTGGACCCGATGGGCGTACACACGGGGGATTCGTTCTGCACGGCGCCGTTCTTGACGATTTCGCAAGAACTCCAACAGCAGCTCCAGCGCTACGCCTATGCGATCGTGGAGCACATCGGCGTCATCGGCGGAACCAATGTGCAGTTCGCACACGACCCCAAGACCGGGCGCGTTGTGGTCATCGAGATCAATCCCCGTACGTCGCGCTCGTCGGCCCTGGCCTCCAAGGCCACCGGATTCCCGATCGCGTTGGTTTCCGCAAAGCTCGCGGCGGGGTTAACGCTGGACGAAATCCCCTACTGGCGCGACGGCACCTTGGACCGATACACACCGTCCGGCGATTACGTGGTGGTCAAGTTTGCCCGGTGGGCATTCGAAAAGTTCAAGGGTGCACGCGATGAGCTCGGGACCCAGATGCGCGCGGTGGGCGAAGTGATGAGCATCGGGCGCACGTACAAAGAAGCCTTCCAAAAAGCCATCCGGTCGCTGGAAATCGGTCGCTACGGGTTGGGGTTCGCGAAGAACTTCCACCAACTGCCGCTCGACGAACTTCTCACGCGGCTGAACCGACCCAGCAGCGAGCGACAGTTCCTTCTCTACGAAGCACTCCGCAAAGGTGCCACGATCTCCGACCTGAACCGCCGAACGCACATCAAGCCGTGGTTCCTTGAACAGATGAAGGAACTGGTGATGCTCGAAGAACAGTTGCTGGCGTTCCGCGGCCACGTGCCGCCGCCGGACCTGTTGGAGCGCGCCAAAAAAGACGGCTTCTCCGACAAGTACCTCTCGCAGATTTTAGGCATCGAAGAATCGCGCTTACGGCGAGCACGAATCGAACTCGGGATCCAAGCCGGCTGGGACAAAATCCCGGTCAGCGGAGCCGCGAACGCGCAGTACTACTACTCCTCCTACCACGTCACCAGTGCTCCCCCGAAGTCTACGCGCCCGCGCGTGATGATCCTCGGGGGGGGACCGAACCGCATCGGACAAGGCATCGAGTTCGATTATTGCTGCGTCCACGCGGCCTTCGCCCTTCGAGAGGCTGGCTACGAAAGCATCATGGTCAACTGCAATCCCGAAACGGTCTCCACCGACTACGACACGTCTAGCCGTCTGTACTTCGAGCCTCTGACCGTCGAAGACGTTCTACGCATCTATGAACAGGAAGACCCGCAAGGCGTCATCGTGCAGTTTGGGGGACAAACGCCTCTGAACATCGCCGGAGAGTTGGCCGCGGCGGGCGTTCGCATTCTAGGCACCTCGCCGGACATGATTGACCTGGCGGAGGACCGTGACCGGTTCCGCCGCATGATGGCGTCGTTGGGGATTCCAATGCCGGAATCAGACATGGCATCTTCCGAACACGAAGCGCGTGACGTGGCCGCACGGATCGGTTACCCGCTCATGTTGCGCCCCTCGTTCGTGTTGGGCGGACGTGGCATGCGCGTGGCCTACGACGAAGACGACCTGCGCGAGTTCATCCAAGACGCCCGAGGGGTCACGCCGGACCGGCCGATCCTGATTGATCGCTTCCTAGAAAATGCCACCGAAGCCGAGGCCGATGCGCTTTCCGACGGCACCGATGTGTTCGTCCCGGCGATCATGGAACACATCGAACAGGCGGGCATCCACTCCGGCGACTCGGCGTGCGTGATCCCGCCCGTCAGCATCTCGGAGGAACACCAAGCCGTCATCTATGAGTACACCCAAAAGATTGCCCGGGCTTTGAACGTGGTCGGACTAATAAACATTCAGTACGCGATCGCCCATGGGCAGGTCTACGTCCTCGAGGCCAACCCTCGAGCCTCCCGCACCGTGCCGTTGGTGTCCAAGGTCTGCAACATCCCCATGGCCAAACTGGGAACGTTTTTAATGCTCGGGCGGCGACTGGCCGAGTTAAACCTGCGCCCCAAGCGCTTCCATCATTACGGCGTCAAAGAAGCTGTCCTGCCGTTCTCGATGTTTCCGGAAGTGGACCCCGTGCTTGGACCGGAAATGCGCTCGACGGGCGAAGTCCTCGGGATGGCCGACTCGTTCGGACTGGCCTACTTCAAGGCGCAGGAGGCGGCCATGCCGGCCTTGCCGGTGGAAGGAACCGTCTTGTTCACGGTCGCCGAGCGGGATCGAGCCGGACTGGCGCCGATCGCACGCGCGTACCACCAGCTGGGATTTCGGATCCTCGCCACCGAGGGCACGCACCGCTATCTACAAGCCCACGGGATTCCTTCGGAGCGAATTTTCAAGGTGCATGAAGGTCGGCCCAACGTGGTGGACGCGATCAAGAACCGTGAGGTGGGCTTGATCGTGAACACGCCCATCGGCAAGCGTGGCCAGCAAGACGACTCGTATATCCGCAAAAGCGCGATCCGATATCGCGTGCCATACATCACCACTCTCGCCGCTGCCAATGCCGCCGTCCGAGGAATCGCGGCGGTCCGCCTAGGCCGGGGCGGCGTCAAGTCCCTCCAAGAGTACCATCGAGCGATTGAGGATCTTTGAGCGACCGTCGCCGAACCCAGGACCAGTTCCGGGCCACTGCGCACGAAATCGTGAGCCGCCGTCCCATGGCACAGGGTCCGCGCCGACCGGCACCGGGCATCGAACAAACCTGTCCCCTCGCTCGCCGGTGAATCGGCTGAACTACAAACGCTGCCAGCTGTTTCGGGCCAAGCCGTTTGGTCCAGACACCTCGTCCCGTCCTCCTCGCGCAACCAGCCCGGTAACTAAATCCGCGAGAATTCGTTGACGCGTAACCAAGCTCCGCGTACCATGACCGGCCGACTTTACACTGGCGTAACCGACTCGAACGAGGCCAAGCACATGAGCACATCACCGGTTCCTGTTCGCCGTCCGTTGAATCTGGGTCCGTTCGGAACCATCGAGTACCATCCGCTTGCGGAAGCGTTGGACGATCTTGCGGGCGTACCGTTGGATCGAGTGCCGCGATGTGTGCGCGTCCTTGTGGCGTCGCTGTTGCACCACTGGGGACGCCTCGGAATCTCGACTGCAGTGCTCAAAGCATTGGTCAGTGCGGGAGATCACGAGGGCTTGGAAATCCCGTTCCTTCCCAGCCGCGTGCTCTTGCAGGACTTCACGGGAGTGCCGTGCATCGTGGACCTCGCGGCGCTGCGCAGTGCGGTGCAACGGCGCGGTGGAGACCCGCGGTGCGTTGAACCCTTGATTCCGGTGGACTTGGTGATCGATCACTCGGTTCAACTCGACTTCACCAGTCGCCCGGACGCGTTGGCTCGAAACATGGAGCTGGAATTTGCCCGCAACCGCGAACGCTATGTGTTTCTTCGTTGGGGTCGCCGGGCGTTCTCGAAACTGCGGGTCATTCCGCCGGGGCTGGGAATCTGCCACCAGGTGAACATGGAATACCTCGCAGCGGTGGTCCACCGCGTGCCGGTCGGAGCCAACCGTTGGCTGGCCATCCCGGACACGCTGGTCGGCACGGACTCCCACACGACCATGGTGAACAGTTTGGGCGTCTTAGGCTGGGGCGTGGGAGGTATCGAGGCGGAAGCGGCCATGTTGGGTCATCCGATCCCGTTGGCCGTCCCGCGCGTGGTGGGCGTCCGCCTGAGCGGGGCGCTGCCGCCCGGCACGACCGCGACCGACGCCGCACTCACACTAACCCAGCGGCTGCGTAAGGAGAACGTAGTGGACTGCCTGGTGGAGTTCTTTGGCCCAGGCGTGGCGTCCCTCGCAGTGGAGGACCGCGCCCCGCTTTCGAACATGGCCCCCGAATACGGCGCCACCTGCGGGTGGTTCCCGATCGACGAGGCGACGCTTCGGTACTTGCGGTTGACGGGGCGCCCCGATGAGCAGGTGGCGTTGGTCGAAGCATATGCCAAGGCGCAAGGGTTGTGGCACGACGCCCACGATCCAGTCCCGGCCTACGATCGAATCGTCGAGTTCGACCTCTCGGCCGTGGAGCCCTCCGTGGCCGGCCCGC
>CAACVY010000061.1 GCA_900661335.1 uncultured bacterium
GTTTTTGACCGAGTGCGACGCGCTGCATCGGCTGGCCCAAGAGTGGCCCGATCTCGACGTGGCCGTGGCTCCAAGATTTGCGCTGTCGTGCTCTCCGGATGGACTGATCGAAGCGGCAAAGTTCGCGCGAGTCCGTCAGCTCCACATACATACGCACGCGTCCGAGACGACTGCCGAAGTGCAGTGGGTCCGCCGGCGCACCGGTCGGGGAAACGTGGAATTTCTCGACGAGTGCGGCTTGCTCGGCCCGCGTACGTTGCTGGCCCATTGTGTTCACCTCGATCCGGCGGAACGGTTGCGGCTGGCAGAGCGGGGCAGCCACGTCGTGCACTGTCCGACGGCGAATCTGAAGCTTGGATCCGGCCTTGCGGCGATCGTGGAGCTTCTCCAAGAGGGCATCTCCGTTGCACTCGGTTCCGACGGGGCTCCCTGCAATAATCGGTTGGATCTCTTCGAAGAGATGCGGTTAGCGGGTCTCATTCAAAGCGTGCGAGTCCGGCCTGGCGCGTTGTCGGTGCGCGAGGTCGTACGGATGGCGACGGAGGCCGGAGCCGCCGCGTTAGGATGGGCAGGACGTGCGGGTCGGATCGAACCCGGGTACCGTGCTGACTTGATCCTGCTGGATGTCAAGGATCCCTCGTGGGTCTTCGAGCAAGACCCTGCGACCGCCGTGGTCTATAGCGGACACTCTGGCGTCGTGGAATTTACGATGGCGCAGGCCGAATCCTCTACGAGAACGGTCAGTTTTTGACCCTCGATATTGAACGCGTTGTGAAGGAAGCGCGGACGGAACGCGGGCGGTTATTGCGGCGTGCCGGCCTGACGTAAGCCGAACGGGGTCCGGTGAACAAGTCTGGCGCGATCTTTGGGGAATTTGACCGGAGCGTTCCGACCGTGTAGAAGGGCACGCTAGGAGAAGCTGCTATGATGGAACTGACACGACGTGACTGGATCCGTGGGGCCGCCGTGGCGGCCATTGGAGGTACCATAAAGAGTTCGGTGGCGGCGGCAGATAGCGCGGAAGCACCCATCCAGCGCAAAGGGAACATCCGGCATTCTGTCAGCCGCTGGTGCTACAACAAAATTCCCATGGAGGAGTTCTGCGCGTTTTGCAAACGGATCGGCATCGAATCCGTGGAATTGCTGGGTCCGTCGGACTTCCCCGTGTTGCAGCGTCACGGGCTGATCTGCGCCATGGTCAACAGCCACGGGATCGCCAAGGGACTCAACCGAGTCGAGAATCACGCCGAGTGTCTGGCGAAGATTCGGGAGGCGATCGATGCCGCGTCCGCCGCCGGCTATCCGAATGTGATTTGCTTCTCCGGGAACCGCGAAGGAATCAGCGACGAGGAAGGGCTGGATAATTGTGCGCGGGCATTGAAAGAGATCGTCGGCTACGCGGAGCAGAAAAAGGTTACCCTTTGCATGGAGTTGCTCAACAGCAAGCGGAACCACAAAGACTATCAATGCGACCGTACTGCGTGGGGTGTCGAGCTTTGCAAGCGCGTGGGGTCTCCGAGCTTTAAACTGCTGTACGACATTTATCACATGCAAATTATGGAAGGCGACATCATCGCGACGATCCGGGAATATATCCAGTACATCGGGCATGTGCACACGGGCGGGGTTCCGGGACGAAACGAGATCGACGAGACCCAAGAGTTGAACTATCCGGCGATCATGAAAGCGCTGGTCGCGGCGGGTTACAAGGGCTTTGTTGGCCAAGAGTTCATTCCCAAACGCGATCCATTGACTTCACTCCGGCAGGCCATCGATTTGTGCGACGTTTGAGGACTGCGGGGCGGTTGCTCGGGACCCCGATCCCACGGCGTAATCTTTCCAGGTGCAGACTGATGGCAGAATCGGCGACGGTCGTGTCGTTCTCGGGTGGTGATCACCTCGAGGCCGTCCGCAGGGCAGACCGCAATTGGGTTGCGGCGGGTCGGCAACGCCTCAGCGACGGCGCGGCACGAGGGTCCCGAGTTGTTGCACCTCTGTAATGCGCCCCTAGGGCGCGAGGCGTTCTCGGTAGTCGTCCACTGAGCCGGTTGCGCTGCAAAGCCGCGCGAGGCTCGGCGGCTGGGGCGAGAGGCAACAGAGCGCGTGGTAGGAGAGGCCAGGGCAGGCCATCGTTTTCGGCGGGCGGTCTCCGCCAGCGGAGACTCCAGGGCACTGTGCGTTCGGTTGTCCCAACGCGAGGGCCATACCGGTCTCGATCCCGATACTTGGGCCGACGTGGAGCGATGGAAGGGGATATGCGAAATGGAGGGACCGCTTCCACGCGGTCCGTTGTACCCCAATCGGGCCGGGGTGGAACCCGACCCTCCACGCCGTCCCGATCTGCGCCGCAATGCATCCCCGTGTCAAGTGGTTGATGGTCAAAAAAATGCATTTTTAGGGTTTCGAGCAAAGGCTTGGGGTTAGCCCGTTGTCGGCATCCCGGCCTCGCCTGCTACGGACGCGCTCATCCTGGACAACGCAATCGGCTCGGCTCTGGTCAACTTGACGGCTGGTGAAGTACCGCCCACACTGAACGAAGTAGCAAGGTAGTTCGACGGCGAGGCTTCCGCCTGCGTGCACATGGTATGAATGAGTATGTTCGTAAAGGACGCGAGATCCTCGACATCGAAATCGAGGAACTTCAACGCGTTCGCGATGCCCTTGACGGCGGGTTCAGCGCCGTCATCGAGTTGCTATTGCCGAGGCTACAGGCTGGGGGGAAGGTGGTGTTTTCGGGCGTAGGAAAGAACCTGCCCATCGCGCAAAAGATCGCGGCCACGCTGACCAGCACGGGAGCGCCCTCCGTGGTGCTACATCCCTCAGACGCAATGCACGGCGACCTGGGACTCATCCAGCGGGCTGACACGGTGATTTTGATGAGTTACAGCGGGGCGTCGGATGAACTTTTGGAGGTGATTCCGGCGTTGCGCAGGTTCTCCGTCCCTTTGATTGCATTCACCGGCGTGCCGGACAGCCCCCTGGCAAAGCTGTGCGATTTGGTCCTGTGTGTGCGCGTGCACCGCGAAGCCTGCCCGTTCAATCTTGCCCCGACTGCGAGCACGACGGCCATGTTGGCCGTAGGGGATGCCCTCGCGATGGTGCTGCTGGAAGCGCGTGGGTTTCAGCGCGAGGACTACGCGAAGCTCCATCCGGGCGGGGCGATCGGCCGCACGCTGCTGTTGCGCGTGCGGGACATCATGCGGACGGGCGACCGGCTCGCCGTCGTGCCATTGGACGCCAAGATTCGGGATGCCGTGGTCGTGATGACCCAGGCCCGCGCCGGTTCCGTTGCCGTGGTGGATTCCGGTGGCCGCTTGGCGGGGATTTTCACTGACGGCGATCTTCGCCGCCAGCTCGCCGCGGGGACCAATCCGATGGACCGGACCATTGCGGATGTGATGACCCGCGAGCCGATCTCGATTCAAGAGGATCGCTTGGCCGTCGACGTCTTACGCGCGTTCGAGGAACATGCAATCGACGACCTGGTCGTCGTGGATGCGCAGCAGCGCGTGGTTGGAATGGTGGATTTGCAGGATCTCCCTCGAGCTAAGTTGTTTTGATTCTCCTTGAGTTTGTGAACCATGTGTGGGCGATTCAGCCTTGCGATGCGAGCCCGAGACGTCGCTGACGCGTTCGGAGCAGTGGAAGTGGACCTGGCGTTGGCGAACCTGGAGCCGCGGTACAACGTCGCCCCCAGCCACACCATCGCACTGCTCCTGCGGGAATCCCAAGTCCGAGTGTTGCGCGCGGCACGTTGGGGCGTCCCATGGAAAGACTCACAAGGAACATCTCGCACTTTGATCAATGTCCGTAGCGAATCGCTGGAGCGCCCTGGCCCGGTCATTCGGCGGCTTGTGGCCCACCGGTGTGCAATCCCCGCCGACGGTTTCTACGAATGGGCCAAGCGCGGCAGGCGACATGAGCCGTGGTTCTTTCGCCGCCGGGATGGGCGCCCATTTCTTATGGCCGGCCTATGGACGCAAGAGGGACCTGAGCGTTCCGCCACAATTCTCACTACTCGCCCCTGCCAGCTCGTGGCCCCAATTCATGATCGTATGCCCGTCATTCTTCGCGATGAGCATGTGGATTTCTGGCTAGACCCCGAGCGTCCGCTGGACGATCGGACTTGGTCCGAGCCATTTCCCGCCGACGCGCTCATGGCGTATCCCGTCGGACGTTGGGTCAACGATCCGCGACACGATGGGCCGGAATGTGCACAGCCGTTAAACGGGTCGACGTTGCTATAGCTCCACGCGGTGCGTCGGCGCGATGGGGCCGGCGGACCTGACCACATCTCTGCCTTCGCCGGATCGCTAAGGGTCGTGGCATCTCGTTCGTTCGCATGATCGATCGGTTGAAGCCGTGATTCACGAAACCGGGTTTACATTTGGCCGCGTTTGTGGCCATAATGCCATTACAGGCTCGGAATGATTGGGTGAACATGGCCTGGCTTGAGGAGAACACGGATGAAGGCTAAAGAAGTCGAACGAGCGTATAGTTGGGCGCGAGAACGCTACGCAGAGCTCGGAGTGGACACCGATGCAGTGCTGAAACGACTCGTGCAAATCCCCATTTCTCTTCACTGTTGGCAGGGCGACGATGTCGGCGGCTTCGAGAACCTAGGTGAGGGTCTTGGCGGCGGGTTGGCCGCGACAGGCAACTATCCCGGAAAGGCCCGAACGCCCGAAGAACTGCGCGCCGACGCCCAGAAGGCGCTCTCGCTGATCCCTGGGCGTCACCGGTTCAACATTCACGCGTTCTACGGCGAGTTTCATGGCAAGAAAGTGGACCGAGACCAGATCGGACCAGAGCATTTTCGGGGGTGGGTCGAATGGGCCAAGGAGATGAAGATCGGCCTGGATTTCAACCCTACGTGCTTCTCGCACCCGAAAGCCGCCGACGGGTTTACGCTGTCGCATCCCGATCGATCCATTCGGAAGTTTTGGATCGCCCACTGCATCGCCTGCCGTCGCATCGGCGCGGCGATCGGGCGTGCGCTTGGCAAGCCGGTGGTGACTAACATTTGGATTCCCGATGGCATGAAGGACACCCCCGTGGATCGGGCGGGGTTCCGAGCTCGGTTAGAGGAGTCGTTGGACGAAATCCTCGCGGCCCGCGTGGACCGCAAATGGAACCTGGACGCTGTAGAGGGCAAGCTATTCGGTATTGGCGTGGAGAGCATGACGGTCGGCTCACACGAGTTCTATCTTGGCTACGCGGTCAAGCATCAAATCCTGCTGACGTTGGATGCGGGCCACTATCACCCCACAGAAACGATCGCCGACAAGATCTCCGCAGTCCTGCGGTTCGTCCCGGAGATTCTTCTGCACGTCAGCCGAGGTGTCCGATGGGACAGTGATCATGTCGTCATCTTGAACGACGACCTTTTGGCCATCGCGCAGGAGTTAGTTCGCAACGACCACCTTTCTCGGACCCATATTGGTTTGGACTACTTCGACGCGAGCATCAACCGGGTGGCGGCGTGGGTGATCGGCGCGCGCAACATGATCCGCGCACTGTTGATCGCCATGTTGGAGCCGTTCGAGACCCTGCGTCGAATGGAGCTTGAACGGGACTACACTGGGCGGTTGGCGCTGCTAGAGGAGTTGAAAACCATGCCCGCCGGTGCGGTCTGGGACTACTACTGCCTAACCCAAGGCGTGCCCGTTGCAGAAGCGTGGCTGGACGAAGTGCGGGCGTACGAGCGCGAGGTGCTGCGGCGCCGCACGTGAGTGGTTGGACCGAGAAGGAGGCCGACGATGACCGGAAGTGAGAATCCTGGTGTTGGGGTACTGTTGTTCACACTCGGCGGTTTGGCCGGTGCGGTGTTCTATTTGCCGCTTCGCAAGGTCCGGAACTGGGCCTGGGAGAGCTCCTGGTTCATCTATGCCTTGGCGGGCCTGGTGGCCGTGCCTTGGCTGCTGACCGCCGTGACTTCCCCCAATGTGTGGACTGTGTTGCGGCAAGCGCCTCGGGGCGAGCTCATCTCTTGCTTTCTCTATGGCGCGGCCTGGGGCGTAGGCGGGCTCACATGGGGGCTGATGATTCGATACCTGGGCGTGGGACTGGGGCTGGCCATCGGAGCCGGGCTGTGTTCAGCGTCGGGGACCTTGATTCCCCCGTTGCTGGCCGGCAAAGGTGCTGAGTTGATCGGCACGCCCGCGGCCAATGCGTCCATGCTGGGTGTGCTCTTGTCGTTGCTGGGCATCGTGATGGTGGGACTCGCCGGGAAGGCCAAAGAAGACGAATTGCCGGAAGAAGAAAAGCGCAAGGCGGTGGCGGAATACAATTTCCGCAAAGGGATTATTGTGGCGATTTTTTCCGGCCTTATGAGCTCGGCGATGAGCTTCGGCCTTCAGGGAGGACGTGGGATCGAACAACTGGCGGGGGAGGTCGAGCCGGTCACGTCTGCCACCTGGCGCGGCATGCCGGTACTGGTGGTTGTGTTGCTGGGCGGGTTTGTGGTCAATGCGCTTTGGTGCCTGTTCTTGAATGTCAAGAACGGCACCCTGCGCGATTACACGAATCCGGAGGCGCCGAAAGGTCGCAACCTCGCCTTGGCCGCGTTGTCGGGGGCGATCTGGTGCTCGCAGTTCATTTGCTTCAAGACAGGTGAACCGGCCATGGGAAGCCGGGCCTACATCGGCTGGGCGGTGTTGATGGCCAGCATGATTGGCTTCAGCACGCTGCTTGGCATTGCGATGGGCGAGTGGCGCGGAACAAGTTCCCGCACCCGTTCACGGTTGGCCGGCGGGCTGGTCTTCCTGTTCGCTTCGGTGGTGATGGCGGGCTACAGCGGCTACATCAAGTCGGCTGCGCCGACGCCCGCGCCGAGCGCGACGGCATCCGCGCCGGCCGCCACTGAACAATAGCACGATGCGGCAGAATGCGGAAGGAGTGAGGACAGCTCAAATCGGAGGTGCCTATGAGTTCGCGCGTGTATCTAGCGATTGATCTTGGGGCCGAAAGCGGTCGAGTCATGGCCGGAGTGTGGAATGGCCGAACCATCCAGCTGCAAGAAATCCATCGGTTCAGCAACGGCCCGGTGCGGTGGGCGGATTCGCTGCGGTGGGACGTGCTGCGCCTGTGGGGAGAAATCCAGAAGGGCCTCGGTTTAGCCGCGCGCCAGTTCGGCAACTCCATCGTGTCCGTCGGCGTGGATACGTGGGGAGTGGATTTTGCCTTGCTCTCCCGCCGCGGCGAGTTGCTGACCCAGCCCTACCACTATCGCGATGCACGCACCGACGGAATGATGCAGCGCGCGTTTCGGAAGGTGTCCCGGCGCGAGATCTTCCGGCAGACCGGCATACAATTCATGCAGATTAACACGCTCTATCAACTTCTGGCGTTTCAGTTGCGCCATCCGGAAATCCTCGAGCAGGCCACCACGTTGCTCATGATGCCTGACCTCTTTCACTGGCTGCTGTGCGGGTCCCGCGTGGCAGAGTTCACCGATGCCAGTACCAGCCAGTGCCTCAACCCCATCCGGCGTACTTGGGCGAAATCGCTTCTCAAGTCGCTGGGAATTCCCACGCATATGCTGCCCGCATTGGTCACGCCCGGGACGGATTTGGGAACGCTGCGGCCATCGGTCACGCAAGAGACGGGCCTGGGCGCAACCGTGCGCGTGGTCGCGCCTCCGACGCACGACACGGCGTCCGCGGTGGCTGCAGTTCCGACAGAGCACACGGGCTCGACGCGGTGGGCCTATCTCAGCTCGGGCACATGGTCCCTGATGGGGGTGGAAGTCCCTCGGGCGGTGCTTACCGATCGCGCGCTGGAGCTCAACATGACTAACGAAGGTGGCTTGGATGACACGTACCGCCTGCTGAAAAATATCATGGGGCTGTGGCTGGTCCAGCAGTGCAAACGCTCTTTCGAGGCCGCCGGTCGTAGCTATTCATATCCGGAGCTGGTGGAACTGGCTCGCCAGGCGCCTCCGCTCCGCTCACTGGTGGATCCCGACGACCCCCGCTTCCTAAACCCACCCGATATGCCCAAGGCGATCCAATCGTTCTGCCAGGACACGGGCCAGCCTGTACCGAAGACGGACGGAGAGCTCGTGCGCTGTGCGTACGAAAGCTTGGCGGTCAAATATCGGCAAGTATGCCAGGCGCTCGAAGAACTCACCGGCGGCCGCATTGAGGTAATTCACATCGTTGGCGGCGGCTCTCAGAATCGGATGCTCAACCAATTCACCGCCGATGCTTGTCAGCGTCCGGTGATCGCGGGACCGGTAGAAGCCACGGCTACGGGCAACGTGTTGGTCCAGCTGCGTACCAGCGGAGAGCTGAAAACGTTGCAGGACATCCGCGACGTCGTGCGCCGGTCCTCCACGTTGGAGCGTTTCGAGCCTGGTGATGGAACCCCTTGGGTGGAAGCGGCGGAGCGGATGGCACGGTTGGCCAAGCGCTCGTAACGCGGAACCACGGCGCAGAACTGCTCTGGCCTCGTCGAGGAAGCGACCAGGACTTAGCTGGGTCGCCGAAAGCAACGTTCACCGAAGCACATGGTTCCGGCACGAGCGGTCTGAAGCCGATTGGGCCATGTCGGGTGGATCCGGCTTCGAATCTGCGCGCATAGGAGCGAGAACGTCGCGTCCAAGCTCCGTACCGCGGCCGATGAAAAATCCTCTTGAGCTGAACGTCGTCCAAGGATTGGAAGGCCCGGGCTTTCACTTGTCCAATCCTTGGAAAATTTCACGGCGGCCCTAGGGGCCTTGGGTTGGATAATCTGCCAGCGGACGACCGAGCGTGGATTCGTGCGCGACATCGGTCGGCTCCTCGGGGCGTTACGACCACGCTGATGCCCAGGCAAAGTCCGGGGAACGTCACTCGCGACGGACCCAGAAGGATTTCGAAAGGCACGATTACCAAACGCCAGCATCGCCGGCCATGAGCTGCAACGGGACACCGGCGGTTCGAGCCTCCCAACCACGAGGACGTTCCGCCGGGGGGAGCAGGAAATTGCGCCGGTCCTCTTCACGTAAGCAGCGGAGCAATTGTCTCCACGTCCAGCCGCGGTCTCCGTACGAACGCAAAAGTTCCACCATGCGCGCGTGCAGCTCGGTCCGAAGGTTCGCATGGGTGGTGGAGTGGAACAGATTGGTCAACTCCCATGGGTCGGTTTGACGGTCGTAAAGGACGTTGTACACCGACGCGGGGTCGGGGTGATCGTCGGGTGCCGCGATGGCGACGCTGTACGTGTAGCGACGTGTATAGAGTCCGCGCCAGTTGGCTGGATAGAAGAAAAGCGGAATGGCATCCGGAGCATCGTCGTCGCGTTCGGTCAACAGAGCGGGAGCGAGATTGTGACCATCGCACTCGTTGGGCACCGGCAACCCCATCAACCCCAGCAAAGTGGGCATTAGATCCAGCGTGCCGATTAGCATCTCGCTGGTTCGCGGCCGGAGCCGGCCTGGCCACCGGATCAGGAGGGGAACTCGGCAGGATAGATGCTCCGCCCGGCCCTTGTTCCGCGTCCAACCGTAACTCAACAACATGTCGCCGTGATCCGAGGTGAACACTACGATCGTGCGTTCCTTCAAGCCGTGGGCCTCGAGCGCATCCATCAGCCAACCAAATGCCCGATCGAGGCTGGTGATCATCGCCATGTGTCCTTGGTACATGCGGCGGACTTTCTGGGTGTCCTCCACGCTGGGGCGCAGCCGGATCCGTTGTGGGTCGTAGAGTGCCAAGCAATCGTCGGGGGCTCCGTATCCTTCGGGCTCGCTCGACCAATTGTGCGGTGGGTGCCAAGAGAGAAACAGCGCGAACGGATGCGCTGCATGCTGTTGAATGAACTGAATCGCCTGTCGCGTTTGCGCGTACGGTTCCCAATCGCCGTATAGGAGGCGTGTGGCGCCGTCTTGGCTCCAGTAGTAGGCGCGCTTCGCGTCGAAGACCAGCGTGCAGTTGTTGATCAAAAACTCGTGGTCAAAGCCGTACCGCAACGGCCCCGGCGGCACGCCGCGCACCCGATCGCCGCCATACAGATGCCACTTGCCGAAGTAGCCGAGACGGTAGCCATGGTCTCTGAGCACCTCCGCGAAATACCGTCCGTTGCCCGGTCGCATCTGGATGTCGTTCGACAAGGCACCCGTTTTGAGAGGATGTTGACCACTGAATAGCATGCCGCGGTACGGCGTGCAGACGGGAGACTTCGAAATGCAGTGAAGGAACCGAATGCCTTCTTGGGCGAATTGGTCGAGACGAGGAGTGCGAACGTCAGGATTGCCATAACATCCCAACATGTCCCACGACTGCTGGTCGCTGAACACGAATACCAAGTTGGGACGCTCCGCCGAGAAGACAGACCAGGGCAATACCGCGCAGAGAGCGATGGGATGCCAGTAAGACCGAATGTTCCGAGTCATGGACCGAGTCTCCTTCAACGCCCTATAATAGTCGTCGGTTCGGGGGCAAGCAATTTCCGGGTTGCCAGCACGGCCCAGCCCGCCGGCCTGTGGTCCTAGGTGGCACGGCGCTGTCGGTGAATCAGCGCGTCAGCTGGGGCATCCACCGCCGTACGTGTTCGAGTCCAGCCTGACTGGTCAAGTCAAACTGAATGGGCGTCAGAGTGATCCATCCTTGCGCGAGCATGTGCAAGTCCGTGCCCTCGGCTTCGCCGTTGGTCACGAGCTCTCCATCCATCCAATAGTACCGATTGCCGCGGGGATCTTCTCGGGCATGGAAGACTTCCACGAAGCGCGAGGGCGCCATGGGGGCTACAGCAAAGCCACGAATGTCGTCCCACCGACGGTTGGGCACGTTGACGTTCAACAGAACCCCTTTGGGCAGAGGGTCGCGCACAAGCAAGCGCGCCAAGTTCAGCGCGGCGCGCGCGGCGGTGTCCCACTGGGGATCCGAAAACGTGGCCAGGGAGACCGCCATGCTCGGAATTCCCAACAACGTTCCCTCCGTCGCCGCCGACACGGTGCCAGAGTAAATGATGGCCACGCCCGCGTTCGGCCCGAGGTTGATTCCGCTGATTACCAGGTCAGGTCTCGTTGGCAGCAAGGCGCAGACAGCAAGCTTGACCGCATCCGCAGGCGTACCGCCGACGGCGTACACCGTTCCTAACTCCTCTTCGTACACCTCGCGCAGCTTGATGGGATCGCTCAGCGTAATGGCATGCCCGACCGCGCTTCGCTCAGTGTCCGGCGCGACGACCGTGACTTCGCCGAGTTCGCGCAGCGCGCGCGCTAACACTCGGATGCCTGAGGCATGTATCCCATCATCATTCGTGACCAAAATGTTCATTGCCACCTCACGCCGCGTTGGCGGTCACCCGGAACGCTCGATCCAAATAATCCCGATGATTTGGGCTCCGACCACCGGAACCCACACCCACAGGTCAGGGTGCCATGTAGGACGGTCTGCAGCGGAACGTGCCAGCATTAGGAAGAAGTAAAACACGAAAATCACCGCCAAACTGAGCAGGACTCCGACCGAAGACTCGCGCCGCCTCGACCGCATGCCGAGCGGAATGGCAATCAGCGACATCGAAACCACGGCGAACCCCATGGCGAAACGGCCGTTGCGTTCCACTAAAAGCTTCATGCACTCTTCGGCGGCGGTGTCCGCCATTTCCAGTCCAGAGTCCAAGTCGCGGCGAGCGTCCGCGATCGCCAGTTCGAGTTCAGGCAGCGTCAGATCCGAAGTTCGTTTGCGCGGGACTGCCTTCTGGCGCAGGCGCCCAAGATCCACCTCTTGCAGCTGATATTCCGCCACCATCCGACGGGCTTTGAGCGGGTTGGTGGGGTCTTTCCGGTCGGGGTCCTCGACTCGCACATGGTACAGGTCCAACAGCAACTTTGAGGGATCGGTGGGGTGGGGACGGACTCGACCCTCCTGGGCCCGTATCGTCGTCAAGACTCGATCGTTGACAATGCGATAGATGATGACTCGTTGGAGCCGGTTGCTTTCTTTGCCCCCGACGAACACGATGAGGCCCGGAAAGTCCCGGGTCCAGCGCCCGGGCTCGATCCATTGAATGGGATCATCCCCGGTCAGTTCGGCGACTAACATCCGTTGGCCGTAGCGAGCCACGGGCGCCCACCATTGGGCTACTCCGACGGTTGCCACGGCGACCCAGAACGCGGCCACGATCACGGGCGACGCGACGGACCACAAGTTCAAGCCGCATGCGCGCATGGCCGTAATCTCGCCGTCCAGCGAGAGCCTTGTAAACAGCAACAGCGTGGCCGTCATCGCGCTCATCGGAATCGTGTACTGGAGCAAGTAGGGGATATTGAGTGCCAGAAACTTGCCCAGCAGCGCCGCGGAGGCCCCTCGAGCGATCAAATCAATGGCCCGAATGATCGAGCCAATCGCCATGACCAGCGAAAAAACGACTAGGGTGGCCACCAGGTTGAGGAGAAACGATCCGCCGACGTAGCGGTGAAGTACCCTCACGCCGAGGAAACCTCCGTGGACGACCGAGGGCCGCGCCGGCGCTCCGCCGCGGTCACCGTGTTCGCCATGAGCATGGCGATGGTGAGAGGACCCACGCCGCCGGGGACCGGTGTGATGGCCGACGCCCGTTTCGCGACTTGTTCGAAATCCACATCCCCAACGAGTCGGTATCCGGAGGGGCGTTCCGGGTCTGGCACACGATTTACGCCAACGTCTACCACCACTGCACCGGCTCGCACCATCTCGGCAGTGATGGCGCGCGGGCGCCCGATGGCCGCGATCAGGATGTCCGCCCGGCGGGTGTGTTCGGCCAAATCGCGGGTGTGGGTGTGACAAATCGTCACCGTGGCGTTCCCCATGGGCCCCTTCATGGACAAAAGGTGCGCCAATGGGCGTCCCACGATATGACTGCGGCCCACCACCACCGCATGCGCACCCTGAATAGGGATGTTGGAACGAACGAGCAATTGCAGAATGCCGTGAGGTGTGCACGGCCAAAACGCCGGCAATCCTAACAGCATGCGGCCCACGTTCAGTGGATGAAAACCGTCGACGTCTTTATCCGGCCGAATTGCTTCCAGCACCGCCGGCTCCATGCGGGGATCCGGCAAGGGCAGCTGCACGAGTATCCCGTCGATGCTCTCGTCATGGTTGAGTTGCTCTACCACGTCGAGAATCTCGCGTAGTGTTGCGGTGGCCCGCAGCGTGTGCGCCACCGAGCGAAGACCAATCTGCGCACAGGTCTTTTCTTTGGCCGTGACATACGAGCGAGAGGCAGGATTGTCGCCGACTAGGACCACCCCCAACCCCGGTACGACCCCATGCGATTCCAATCTCCGAAGTCGGTCCGATAGTTCTGCATAGATTTGGGCCGCGACCGCCCGGCCATCAAGAATTCGTGCGCTCATTCCAAGATCTCCGTAAAGGTCCGTGCGGGTCCGAGGTACCGACCACACTGCAAGGCCAACGGCCCACTTCCGGCCAAAGCGTGGCAGAGCGCGAGCGCTAACGCATCGGCGGCGTCTTCCTCCGGCGGTTCTGATAAACCTAAAATCGATGCGACCATTCGAGAAACCTGGGACTTGTCGGCTTGCCCGCGACCCGTCACCGCACGTTTCACCTCGCGGGGGGCATACTCAAACACATCCGTGTCGGTCATCGCACACGCAAGCAGAATCACGCCACGCGATTCCCCCAGCGACAACGCCGAGCGCGCGTCGCGAGCGAAGAAAATGCCTTCCAGCACAACCACATCTGGCCGACGGGTTCGAAGAAACTCGATCATCTCCTCGTACAACCGCCGGAGCGCTAGGAGCTTGGACACGGTGCGTCCCGGGTTCCAACAACCAAACTCCGCCGCGGACCAACTCCCCGATTGAACGTGGATCAACCCATATCCAGTGTGGCGCAGGGCCGTATCAATTCCCAAAATGGACCTGGGTGGCCCTTTCAAGCACGCACCTCAGCCGAGTTCTTTCAGGATCGCGTCGTCCACGTCGAGATTCGTGTACACGTTCTGCACGTCGTCCAAATCGTCCAGCGCCTCAATGCCGCGCAAAATTTCCTTTGCAACGGCTGGATCGGATACGGTGACCCATAGATCCGGCACAAGCGTGATTTCCGCGGACTCCGTAGGGATGCCTTTGTCGGCCAACGCCTGGACGACCTGTCCAAAGTCCGACGGGTCCGTGGTGATCACAAATTGTCCATCTTCGGGCGACATATCCTCCGCGCCCGCCTCTAAGGCGACCTCCATCAACTGTTCCTCGGAGACCTTCGATGCGTCCACGCGGATCACACCCTTCCGGTGGAAGTTCCGGCTGACGCTGCCTTGGCTTCCCAGGTTGATGTTGTGTCGCGAACAGACGTGCCGAACCTCCGCCGCCGATCGGTTGCGGTTGTCGGTCAGAACTTGGATGATCAGGCCGACTCCACCGGGAGCAAACGCTTCGTAAATCACTTCTTCCAGCGCAGCGCCGGCGTCCAGTTCGCCAGTACCTTTCTTAATTGCACGCTCGACATTTTCGGCCGGCATGTTGACCGATTTGGCCTTCTGGATCAGCGCCCGGAGCACCATATTGACCTCGGGGTCGCCGCCGC
>CAACVY010000060.1 GCA_900661335.1 uncultured bacterium
CTCCGCCGAGCTAGGCCGATGTCGGGCCTAAACCTGGCCGCGCAGGGCTAGGCTCAGGTCACGTTGATCGGCATGGAAAGGGGGGACATCCGCCGGAAAGGTCCTGGTCGGCTTTCACAGTGCGAGTTCTAAGCGCTTGCGACCATCCCCGATGGAGTAGTACCGATGGCCGCTCGATGCTGTGCACGGCCGCTTTGCGGGACCGACTGCAGACCATCGTCATGAAGAGGATGGCCCCCTTGGGTACCCCCAGTAGCAGGCCCAACTTGCCGCGATGGTCTGCCGCACGGTTTTTGAAACCTCCGGTCAGGCTGTCCGATGCTACTGCGGACTAGGTGTTCCGTTTGGGCCGGTACCAGATCGTTAAAGGACTCTTGCGTTCCGTTCTTCAGTGGCCGCTGGGCTGTGGATCTTGCTCCGAGAACTCCCCCTCCAAATGGACCACCTGCGGGTTGGTGAGTTTTGTTCTTGTCCGCCTCCGGGCTGGGCCGCCTGAAGGGATGACTCTTCAGGAAACCTACAGTTATTTGGAGTGCCCTAGACCCTGGAAATGCTGAGCATCGCGCGAGGAGAAAGGTGTCAGGGATCGTGTTCGGACAGACCAAACCGTTGGATGGATCGGGTGGACAATCTGTCCGGACCTGGCCGCGGCGTTTCATGAGCTGCTGAGCTTCGCTTGATAGGGGCCGAGCGAACGACCGGAAGAGCGGGCCAGCCAGCTACCGGCTCGTGGATCACCGGACAGCATTTCTATGGGCTGGATCATGCATGGCACGTCCAGGTGAAGAACACCTAGAGCGGAGAAAGGCTGACCGGCCACCCCCGCCGGTGCGGACTGCCATGAAGGGCTCCACACTTAGTTCGACTACGCGTGGCACTGGAAGTTCCGGCCGGCGCGATCGTCGCGAGGGTCACTCCAAAATGCTCATCGCCTGTTCAGCGGCGCGGCAGCGTTGAACTTGTTGTTGATACTCTCGCACCACGTTGGTGGGCAGGTTTAACTGCTGCGCGATGCGCAGAGCCTCTTCCGCAGCTCGGCGGGCACGGGTATATTCGCCGGCGATGTAGTAGGCCTCCGCCAATGTGCTCCAGACTCGGTAGTCCGTCGGCGCATGCAGAAGCGTTTCCCGCGCCAGTTCGATCGCCCGTTTTCCATCCCGAAAGCGAACGTCCTGGGCGGCTGCAAAAATCCACGCCAGGTTGTTGAGTGCGTAGTAGTCGTTTCGGTCGAGCTGAACGGAGCGCCATAGTACGTTGGTGGCTTCGGAGTACTTGTGCAGCGCGATATAGGAAGTGCCCAGTCCGAACAAAGCGCGGCGGTGGTTCGGCACCGCCTGCAACACCTGTTGGAACAGCTGAACCGCTCGCTCGTGGTTGCCCAGTCGCGCCTGGAAAAAGGCTTCTTCAAGGACCGGTTCCACTTTGCGCTCGGCCTCGTCGTTCGTGGACACCTGACTTTGGGACGTGGCTGCATTCGTGGAAGATGTCGCTTGCAATTGTCCCCACGCCGCCACCCCAAGGTATAGAAGGGCGAGCATTCCCGCTCGGAGAATCCGATGAAACTTCATGGTTTGGAAGTACCGGCTCATGGACGAACTACTACTTGTACCGCAGAAGGGGTGATGTTGACCACCCGGGTGCCGGGCGGCGGAAGCGCCCGCACGCGCACCTCATAGGTTTGTCCCGGCTCTAGATCCACGGCCTCGACCACCGCACCGAGCAGCCCACCGGCGCGCGCCAGGGCTTCCGGCCGTCCCTGGAGCGTGATGGTGACCGTAGCCGGATGGATCTCGACGGCGCAAAGTTTTCCGGGACGCGCGAGAAGCATCACGGGGATATCTGGAAACTCTCGAGTGTCGGACCCCTCGACCAATTGCACATCCACGACGACCCGGTCCGGCTCCAGCCGCGCCGAGGGGATGTCCGGAGGCGGTACCAGGGGAACTCGCACGCGAAAGGACTGAACGCGTCCTTGCAAGTCAATGGGTGCGGTGCGCACGTAGGGCACATGTTCGAGCAGCGACTGAGGTCCGCGAAGGGTCACGGTGGCCGGGGTGCAGCTCACGCTCGCGACGTCGTATCCGGCGGGCACCGTATCCTGCAACTCCGGCCGCACGGTCACCTCTCGCTGCCCCTTGCGGTCCACAGAAAAAGAAACCGTGGGCGGATCGATGCGGACCACGCGGGCGCGCGTCCACACGTGCACATTGCGCGGACCCAGCCGAACCACTTGGCGTGCCCCCGCGCCTTGGGGTGCGGCGGGTCGCACTTCGATGTAGATGCGCTCGCGGTCCAGCTGAACGAGATCGTCACGCGCACCACGGAACCAGACGTCCGCCACCTCCGGACTCTGGTCCAGGACGGTCAAGTCTTCGCCGACTTCGGTGTGGATAGGAACGTCACGGACCACAGACTCGAAGCTGATCGCTTCCCGAATCGCATACCAGGCGATCGTGGCCAGGAGGAGCGAGAGCCCGAACGAAAAGATCCAGTGCCGACGCGATGCGTCCGGATGGAGGCCCAGGTTATCCATTGGAGCCCTCCTCCTCGTCCGTGAGAACCTCCTCGGAGGTGGAGAGCTGAGCGAGCCGACGCCGGGAGCGAGACAGGATGGACGTGAGGACGCGATGCAGTCGTTCGCTGTCGAGTCCGCGACGCAATCGGCCGCTGAGCGCCACGGAGATCGTTCCAGTTTCTTCGGACACGACGATGACCAAGGCGTCAGTTTCTTCGGTCATGCCCAACGCGGCTCGGTGGCGGGTTCCCAACGTCCGGGCTTGATCCTGCTGGGAAAGCGGGAACACGCAGCCCGCGGCCACGATACGGTTGCCCCGGATGATCACGCCCCCATCGTGGAGCGGGGTGTGCGGGTGGAACAAAGTGGCCAGCAATTCCGCCGACACCTGTGCATCGATAGGAGTGCCGGTTTCCTGGATCGGCCGCGTACCGATTTGGCGTTCGATGGCGATCAACGCCCCAATCTTGCGGTCCGACAAGGTTTGCACTGCTTTGACAATGGCCTCCACCAAGCTGCGGTCTGCCGCGGTGACTCCGAGCAGGGGTGGTTTGCCGACCTCCGCCAGCGCACGGCGAATCTCGGGCTGAAAGATAATCAGCAATGCAATCGCCAAATACACTGAGAAACGTTGCAACAGCCAATACAGCGCTTCCATCCGAAACAGGCGAGTCAACCCCGTCAGCAATAGAACGATGACCACTAAACCGGTGAGCACTTGAGCCCCACGAGTGCCCTGGAAAAACTGGAACGTGAAATGGAACAAGAGTGCCAGGACGAGAATCTCCAAGATCCCCGTGATGCCAGGCCAAGGAATTCGTTCAGTCCACATCCAGGGCATCGCTCACCTCGGCCAGCATCCTATCCGTGACGCGCAACGCGTCGCAAGTTTCTCGAACGTCGTGAGCGCGAACGATGGTAGCGCCGCGGAGCACGGCGATGGTCGTCAAAGCTAGACTCCCGGGTAGACGCTCTTGGACCGGACGGCCCGTGAGATGTCCCACGATGCTCTTGCGCGATACACCGATCAGCACGGGACGGCCCAAGCGGACCAACGTGGGTAGATCGCGAATCAATTGTAGGTTGTGGGCCGGCGTTTTCCCGAAGCCAATCCCGGGATCGAGCACCACGCAGTCGCGGCGCACCCCTAACCGTTCCACCGCCGCCATACGGTGCCGGAGAAATTCGACTACCTCGCGGGTGACGTCCTCATAGTGTGGGTGGTCCTGCATCGTGGCCGGTTCGCCTTGCATGTGCATTAGAACGACTCCGGCTCCGTACTCAGCCACCGCGGCCACCGTCTCCGGGTCCGACAGAGCCGACACGTCGTTGATGATGTGGGCGCCTGCCTCCAACGCCGCTCGGGCCACGACGCCGCGGCGCGTGTCGACCGAGATGACGAGGTCCGGGGCCACCGTTCGCAACCGGCGCAGAACCGGCAGCACGCGTTCCAACTCGACGTCCGGCGGGACAGGTGGAGCGCCCGGCCGTGTGGATTCTCCGCCGAGATCGATGATGTCCGCTCCATCTTGAGCCATTGCCAATGCGTGCGAGACCGCCGCGTCCGGATCGGTCCACTTGCCTCCGTCGAAAAAGGAATCGGGGGTCAGGTTGAGGATTCCCATCACGAGCGTTCGCGGGCCGGTGACCAACCACCGGTCGCGGCACTGCCACAGCAACGGCGTACGAGGCATGTCGGCGGTGTCCTCTGCTCAGGCGGGACGGCGCGCCGCGGTGGCGGGGTCCGCCGGGGACGGCGTCGTCGTGCCAGACTGGGCGGACCCTGTGGAGCAACGCCGAACGATCTCGGCCAATTCGCTGCCATCCAGGGTCTCGCGCTTTAACAGCTCGTGCGCGATGGTGTGCAACGCCTCGGAGTACTCCCGCAAGATTCGCACGGCTTCGTCGTGGCACTGGCGAAGGATTCGGTTGACCTCGGCGTCGATACGCTGCGCGGTGGCTTCGCTGTAGGTTTGCGTGCGAGAAATCTCTCGCCCTAGGAAGAGCAGTTCTTCTCGTTCCGCGTACGTCTGGGGACCGAGTTCGTCGCTCATTCCCCACTCGCAGACCATCATTCGCGCGATCTCGGTCGCCTGCCGGAGGTCCATCTGAGCGCCGGTGGTCACGTCGTTGAACACGAGCTCTTCGGCTGCTCGCCCGCCCATCAACCCCGTGATCATGCGCAGCAGCTTGCTTCGGCTTTCCGTGTACCGGTCACGCTCGGGCAACTGCATCGTGGCGCCCAGCGAACGGCCGCGGGGGATGATGGTGACCTTGTGAAGAGGCTCCGGCCCGAGCACCTGCATGACCACGGCATGCCCGGCCTCGTGGTACGCGGTCAGCCGCCGCTCTTGTTCGTCCGGAATCCGGCTGCGCCGCTCCCGTCCCCAGCGGACCTTGTCGCGCGCTTCCTCTAGGTCTGCTTGCGTGACCATCTCCGCATCGCGGCGGGCGGCCAACAGCGCCGCCTCGTTGATCAGGTTTTCCAAATCCGCGCCCGAAAAGCCCGGCGTGCCCCGTGCGATCTTGTGCAGGTCTACGTCCGGTGCCAAGCGCACCCGACGCGCATGGATCCGAAGGATCTTTTCCCGGCCCTCTAGGTTGGGCAAGTCTACGTAGATTTGTCGGTCGAACCGGCCGGGGCGCAGCAGCGCCGGATCGAGCACATCCGGCCGGTTGGTCGCCGCAATGATGATGACGCCTTCCTTCGTGTCGAAGCCATCCATCTCCACGAGCAATGCGTTCAGCGTCTGCTCGCGTTCGTCGTGCCCACCACCGATGCCGCTGAACCGGCTGCGGCCCACGGCGTCGATTTCGTCAATGAAGATGATGCAGGGGGCATGTCGCTTGCCTTGTTCGAACATGTCGCGCACGCGCGACGCCCCGACCCCGACGAACATCTCGACGAAGTCCGAGCCACTGATGCTGAAGAACGGTACGTTCGCCTCGCCCGCGATGGCCTTCGCCAATAGCGTCTTGCCCGTCCCGGGGGGCCCGACCAACAGGACGCCCTTGGGAATGCGGCCGCCGAGCCGCTGGAACTTCTTGGGGTTTTTCAGAAACTCGATGATTTCCTGCACTTCTTCGCGCGCCTCGTCGATGCCCGCTACGTCGTCGAACGTGATGCGGTTTTTCATCCGAGTGAGCAGCTTGGCCCGGCTCTTTCCGAAGCTCATGGCGCCGCGGCCGACCATCCGCATTTGCCGCACCACCAGGAAGTAGAGCAATCCCATGAGGATCAAGAACGGAATCGCACTGGTCACAATCTGCCAAACCACCGGATTCTGGGGGCGGAATCGGAACGGCACTTTGTGTTCAGTCAGCCACTGCGGCAGGTTGTCCGTAACAACCACGTCCGTCCGGAATTTCACCGGTTTGCCGCCGGGCGTCTCGGGGCGGATCTCTCCCGTGATGTACTGCAAACCAGACACTTCCAACACGATCTCGCACTCGGCGATTCGCCCGGACTCGACCAGCTGGACGAATTCGGGATAGTAGCTAAGCCGGCGCGGTCGCTCTTGGGTGTTGGCCAGCAGGTGAAACAGACCAAAAAAGATGGCCAGGATCACCAACCACACCAGCATGCCCTGCATGGGTGTGGGCCGGCCTTCCAAATCGTCATTGCGCGGGCGTCTGGGCCTGGGTTCGTCCACGTTGTTCGTACTCCATCAGCTTAGATCATACTCCGAAACTCGCGGCCCGACCAGCAGGGACGGCCACGCAGACGGTGGGGGCGAGGCACGCGGGGACGAGGGTCCAGTGCGTTGGGACACGCTGTTTCTCAACCACCGATTCCTCGCCGGCGACCACGCAAAGGCCAACACAATGGCCGAGCTCGGTGCGCCGCTGGGCGCACCAAAGGTTCCTTTTCCGTTGCGGATGGAGTCAAGGTTTCGCGCTCTGCGCAGGCGAGCTGCGCATCAAATTCTCCAACCGCCGGGCTTCTCCTCGAGCGCGCGAGGCCGTCCGTGGGAGCGGCTCGCTGGGTTGAACGCGTTGCGTGGGCTGGGTATCGTATCGCCTGCTCGATGCGAGATTCGGGTTGGACCAGCGAGATGGAAAGGATTGACCGATGGACTACCGAATAGTGGCAAACACCATTCGCGGGTTGGCCATGGATGCTGTGGAGAAAGCGCGCTCAGGGCACCCGGGAATGCCGATGGGCATGGCCGATTTGGCCGCGGTGCTGTGGCTGAAGCACCTTAAGCACGACCCTGCGGACCCGAAGTGGCCGGACCGAGACCGGTTTGTGTTGTCCGCGGGGCATGGCTCCATGTTGGTCTATAGCCTCTTGCATTTGGCGGGCTACGATCTGCCCATGGAAGAACTGCAGCGGTTTCGGCAACTGCATAGCCGTACTCCCGGCCATCCGGAATACCCCGAAGTGCCCGGCATTGAAACCACTACCGGGCCGTTGGGGCAAGGATTGAGCAACGCCGTAGGTATGGCCATCGCCGAGCGTATGCTGGCGGCGCGGTTCAACCGCGACGGCTTCTCGGTGGTGGACCATCGCACGTTCGTCATCGCCGGCGACGGGTGCATGATGGAGGGCATTTCGCACGAAGCTTGTTCGTTGGCCGGCCACCTACGGCTGGGCCGGTTGATCGTCATCTACGACTTCAACCGGATCACGATCGAAGGTTCCACGGATCTGGCCTACAGCGATGACGTGCGGCGGCGGTTCGAAGCGTATGGCTGGGAAGTCCAAGAAATCAATGGACACGACTACGCGCAGATCGATCAAGCCTTGACGCGCGCGGTGTCGAGCGAGGACCGCCCCCACTTAATCATCGCGCACACGCACATCGCCTATGGGGCGCCGCGGTTGCAAGACTCCCACGAAGCCCACGGCGCGCCGCTCGGCGCCGACGAAGTTCGCGCAGCCAAGGAACGGCTCGGGCTGCCGCCGGACCAGTCGTTCTACGTCCCCCAGGAAGTTCGCGCCATGTTCGCGGCACGGCGAGAGGAGCTGGCGCGCCGGCATGCGGAGTGGACTGAGCTGTTCCAGCGATGGGCGGCCGCGCATCCGGACTTGGCGGAGGGATGGCGCAAATCCATGGCCGACGAGCTGCCGGCAGATTTGGAGTCCGCGCTCCCCTCGTTCGACCCCGCCAAACCGGTGGCGACGCGTGCAGCGTCGGGCAAAGTGCTGCAGGCGTTGGCGGCGCGAATTCCGTGGCTGGTTGGCGGATCGGCGGATCTCGCGCCCAGCAACAACACGTACGTGGCGGGGGCCGGCGACATCGCGCCAGGTCAATTCGCAGGCCGCAACTTCCACTTCGGCGTACGGGAGCATGCGATGGCGGCGATCATGAACGGCATCGCACTGCATCGCGGCTTCCGGATCTATGGGGCGACGTTCCTCGTGTTCGCCGACTACGCACGCCCGGCGATTCGTTTGGCGGCCATGATGCGGTTGCCAGTGATCTACGTCTTTACGCATGACAGCATTTTCGTCGGCGAAGACGGTCCCACCCACCAGCCGATTGAGCAGTTGGCGTCCTTGCGAGCGATTCCGGGGCTGACGGTGATTCGGCCCGCGGATGCCACCGAAACCGGTGCGGCGTGGCTGACGGCCTTGCGCAACCAAGCGGGACCGACGGCGCTAATTTTGACCCGCCAGGCGATCCCGGTGTTGGACCGCACGCAATATCCTTCGGCGGGGGCGTTGGCCCGGGGTGGGTACGTGATGTGGGAGAGCCATCCGGGCAGCAAACCGGAGATCCTATTGCTGGCGACGGGTTCGGAGGTGTCCGTGGCGCTTCGAGCCGCGCAGGAGCTTGCGCAAACGGATGGCCGCCGCGTGCGCGTGGTCAATCTGCCCTCGTGGGAGATCTTCGAGCGGCAGCCCAAGCGGTACCGCGATCAAGTCATTCCGCGCGCGTGCAAGCGGCGCGTAGCCATCGAGGCCGGTGTCCCCATGGGCTGGGAGCGCTACGTGGGATTGACGGGGCGCATGATCGGCATTGCCCGGTTCGGAGCCTCGGGTCCCGCGGCGGCCGTCGGCGAGTTTTTTGGTATGACGCCGGCCAAAGTGCTCGAGGTCGCGCGTTCGTTATTCTGATGGTTTCCCGGAGTCGAGGGAGGAGCACCATCTCGTGTGACGGAGCCGGAGCCAGACGTTCGCCCTGGGCGCGACGAGGACCGTGGGCCCATTCGGCGCGCGTGGGTCTTCGCGGTGATGACGGTCGCGCTGATGTTGGCCAGCCGGATCGTGCCGTGGCAGGAGTGGTGGGGGGTCGAACGGCTGAGCGAATGGGGGCGCTCGGCCGGTTGGGCTGGGCCGGTCTGGATCCTCCTACTGGGCACGGTCACGCCGCTGCTCTTGTTGCCCCGTTGGCCTTTGGCGTTCGTCTGCGGGTTGCTCTACGGCCCGGTGTGGGGTGCGGCGCTTTCGAACGTGGCCTCCACGTTGGGAGCCCTCGCCCATTACGCGATGGCGCGAAGTCTGTTGGGGCCGTGGTGTCGGCAATGGCTTGAGCGGCGTCGCAGCCGGTGGCGCGACATCCCGCCAACGCACGCGTTTGTCGCGTTGCTGTTGCTGCGTGCGTTTCCACTGTCGAGTTTCGTAGCGACGAACATCCTGGCAGGTTCCTTGCGCATTCCAGTAGGGACCTACGTGTCGGCGAGCTTCATTGGTATGATGCCATCCTCCATTTTATACGCCGCGTGGGGCGAGTTGACACGCCGGCCGGCGCCGGTGTGGTATGCTGTGCTGGCGCTGGTGGTGGTGTTCTTGCTGGTGGGCACGCGATGGGCTCAGCGATGGTGGTGGGCGCGCGCGGAGCGAAGGCCCGCAGGGAGTCGGTCATGCTCCAGTTGAACGTGTTGGACTACGTGATCATCGCTTTGGCGGTCATCGGCGCTATCCGAGGGGCGATGCTCGGGCTCTCACGCCAGTTGTTCACACTGCTCTCATTGGCGGTCTCGGTCGCGGTGGCCGTGATGTACCAACCGAGTTTGGTCGCGCGCATGGCCGGCGTGGACGGCACGGCGTCCGACTCGCTCGTGCGGCTGGCGGCGTACGTCCTGCTCTTCATCGGAACGTTGGTGGTCTTCTGGCTCCTGCGTGGCGTGGGGCGACGGTTGTTCCGATTCAGCTTCGCGCCGTGGTTGGAACGCGTCGGTGGAGCCGCGTTGGGACTACTGAGTTCGGCGTTGATGCTGATGGCCGCGGTGCTGGCCCTGAGCCTGGTTCCCATCGCCCCGTTGCGCCAGGCGGTCGCGGAGGAATGCTGGGTCGGGCGCCAGATCACGTCCAAGTTTCCTCGGCTGTACCGAGAGTTGGCCGAGCGGCACGCATGGCCTGCCTGGCCCGCGACAGGAGGCGAGGCGAACCCGTTGGCTGCTCCGCGCGGCGAGCCGGTTGCCCCGACGAACCAGAGTGGCGCGGCGAGTGGATCGGGCCATTGAACTTGCATTTCGCTCAAGGTTCGGTACTAAGTGTGCGGTTTTCCCGGCGATGGCCGGGAGGGTGGACCGATTGCGACACAACCAGGAACCGAGATAGGAGAGAATACGCTCGATGAATGTACCGCGAGAACTTCGCTACACGCCTACGCACGAATGGGTGCGGATTCGGGGAAACATCGCCACTGTTGGGATTACCGACTACGCGCAGCAGCAGCTTTCGGACATCACGTACGTCGAGTTGCCCGACAAGGGTGACGAAGTCAGCGCTTCGGACGAAGTCGCCGTTGTCGAGTCTGTCAAGGCCGCGTCCGACGTGTACGCACCGCTCAGCGGCACGATCGTGGAAGTGAACACACGGGTGCTCGAGGAGCCGGAGTTAATCAACACCGACCCTTACGGCGAGGGCTGGCTGTTCAAGATTCAATTCACTGACCGCGACGAGCTCGAAGACCTGCTCGACGCCGACGCCTACGAAGAACAGCTGCCGCAGGAAGAGGAGGAGTGAGGGCGGCCCTGCACTCGCCTCCCAGCGTGTGGGTGGTCCAAGTCCGTTCGCTGGTTCCGTACCGGCAGGCATGGGCCTGGCAGCGAGCGGTCCACGCGGCGCGCGTGGCCGGCCGGATCCCCGATGTCACGTTTTGGCTGAGCCATCCGCCCACGGTCACCTTAGGCCGACGTGGCCGCACGAGCGCGCTGCGAAGATCGCAAGAAGAATTGTCCGCCCAAGGCGTGGAGCTTCACGTGGTCGAGCGCGGAGGCGACGCCACGTACCACGGCCCCGGCCAGTGGGTGGTGTACCCGATCCTTCGCCTAGGCCAGGCGGGCGCCGACGCGCACGGCCACTTGTACAATTTGGAAGAGCTGGCCATTCGCACGTGCGCCGCATTCGGGGTGCCCGCGCGACGCCGTGCCGGCATGGCAGGGGCGTGGACGTCTCGGGGCAAGATCGCCGCGATCGGGTTTGCCATCCGCCGGTGGGTGACGTTCCACGGAATGAGTTTCAACATCGCCCCGAATCCCAATGGTTTCGAATGGATTGTCCCGTGCGGGTTGGTCGGCGAGCCAGTGGCGTCGTTGGCCGACCACCTCAGCGCAGTGCCTTCGATGGATGACGTGGCGAACGTGATGATCGAGTTGTTCGGAACGATTTTCGGTCGGCGCGTGGAGTATGTAGGCGACCGGCCGAGCTGGCCCGCTGAACTCGCCGAGCTCTGCCCCGAGGAACCGCCGACTTCGCCCTGACCGTGGTCGCCGTACCCGCCCGCGCCACGGGTGGCTGTGCGCCGCCATCACATGCACGACTCTTTACACGCATCGAGCGCGGAACACCTAGGACCGCCGAGGTAGAGGTTGCAAAGGATTCCGTTGTGGAGTAAGAAGCGTTTCGGCAGCGTCCCCAGGCCGGGGACAGCGTGAAGGGTGACTGCGAACGGCGCGGCGCGGGGAGGCGATGACATCGCGGCGACCGATGCGACCTCGAGAATCGAGCCCCATGGGTGGCTAGGGCGCGCGGGCGAGAAGCGGAGGTGGGACTATGACACGCTGGATATCGCTGGCGATCGCAGGGATCCTCGTCGCCGGGTGTGAACGTGGCGGAGAAGACGCGGGCGGACCGGGTGCGCTCGCCGGGACGAAATGGCGGCTAGTTTCGTGGTCGAACCGTTCGCTGGACCCCTCGCGCTATACCATCACGGCGGAATTCAGCGAATCTACGGTCTCCGGCCGAGCCGCAGTGAATTCGTACTCTGCTTCGTATCAAGCTGGGGCCGACGGCGTATTCTCGGTGGGGCAGATCCAATCCACTCTCATGGGCGGAGCACCGGATGCCATGCAGGCCGAGGCGACCTATCTGGGACTTCTTCAGCAGGCGCGGCGATACAAGCTTTCGGGCGGCCAGCTCCGATTGCGGGATGCGGCCCACCAAGACCTATTGGTGTTTCAATGCGTCGGCGAAGGTCTACTCGAATTCGTCGGCACGGTACGTTGGCGCGAGTTGGAGGGCGGATTCTACGCGATTGATGCCGATGATGGCCGGAAGTTTGAGCCCCTCAACTTGCCCAGAGATTTTCGCGTGGATGGCGTGCGCGTTCGGGTGACCGCGAAGCCGCGCCCCGACATGGCCAGCATCCACATGTACGGCACCATCGTCGAAATCATCCGCATCTCACGTCTGTGAGCCCGGCGCTGGGGCGGCTATATCGGATCGTGGCCGACGGCGTGGGGCCCCGTCGGGGGGCCGATCACTCGAGGATCGGCGCAAGCAGGTTCCACAGTTCTGTTTCGGGCTGGCGTCGTTCGAGCTCCGCCACGCGCGCGCGTTGTCGAGCCAGAATGCCGTCTCGCAAAGTCCGATCGTGGGCCATTCGGTAGATCAGCTCCGCGAGCAGATCCCAGCGCTTTTGGCGTACGAGCACACCCGCCGTTCCGAGCGTTTCCGGTACGGCGCCGGCGGCGTAGGCGATCACCGGCACGTCGTGCGCCATGGCTTCCACCAGCGGGACACAAAATCCCTCGTGCTCGCTCAAGCAAAGGAACACGGTGGCGGTTCGATACGCGGCCGACAACTGTGCCTGCGACACTGGCCCAGGAAACTCCACGGCCTCCAAGCGCCACTCGCGTGCGCGGGCACGAAGGAGCGTCAAGTATCGCTCGCAACCTGCATACGACCCGATGTGTAGCAACCGCGAGTGCTTCTCCACGTAGCGCTCCAAGTAATAGAACGTCGCCAGCAGGTCCTCGATTCGTTTGTTCGGCACGCCCCGGCCAACGAATAGCACGTTCAATCGGCCGTCGCTCCACTCGCGCACTCGCGCTGGATCTGGCGGGGTGCGGATCAACGAAAAATCCAGCGCCAGCGGGAACACGTTCACCCCTCGGTGCCCCAGCGCCTCCAGCTCGCGCGCGTTGAACGAGCTATCGGCCAGCAGAACCGCCACCTGTCCGACTAGCGCACGGGCTTGCTCGATTCCCTGGGCCAGCAGGGCCGCCATGGCCGGCCGCACACCCACGAACCACTCTGGGGGCGTGATGTTGTGGTACAAAAGCGCGCGCCGATCCGTCCGCAACCGATGGAGTAACTCGTTCGCCGGCGAGCCGATGGAGAGGTGCAGCAAGACCGCATCGTGCGGCCCGATTTCGCAGAGGGCCTCGTCGAGCTCGCGCGCGTCCGACCGATACTCCGGCGCCGTCCGCCGCCGTTCGCAGTAAATCTCCGAGTGCAAACCGCGGCGACGCGCCGCCGCGCGGATCCATCGGGCCTCATTGCTGATCGCGTCACCGGGGCTATAGCCCGCCAACAATTGGTGGAGCGAGCGAGCGCTCATGCGCAGCCTCCTGCGCGAAGGGCTTGCGCGAAGCGTGCGGCCGGCGCGCTCGGCGCTCGACGGGCCATTGTATGCCGCCGGATGGGCCGTGCATGTGCGCACGCGGCGCGCATGGGGCCCAGCCCCGTCCAAGGATTGGACGGACCCCCGGCCAAGTTTTCCAAGGATTGGACGGAAAGGGTCATAGTTCGTCCAAGGCTTGGAACAGCCGCGCTTCCACCGCGGGCCACGAGTAATGGCGCAGAACGTATTCTCGGCCTTGACGACCTAGCGCACGGCGGAGGGTTTCGTCGGAGAGAAGCCGGTCGAGGCACACTTCGAAGTCCGGGTAGTGTCGGAACCAGAGGCCCGCTTGGGCGCGCTCGCAGTGCCAGCGGAGGACTTCGCTGGCCTGGTGCACGAGGGCCGGCGTGCGAACCATCCAAGCTTCCAGAAGCACGATACCGAGGCTTTCCAGCCGCGAAGGGTGGGCCAAGGCCACCGCGCCGGCCATGGCGGCGTGTTTGTCCTCTTCGCTCAGGACGCCCACGTCGTGAACGAACGGGAGCGGTTCCACGGGCCCACGTCCCGTGAGCACCAGGTGCAGGTCGTGGCCCGTTCGTTCGCGGAACACCCGCACGTACTCGATCAGCATCGGCGTGGCCTTGGCGGGTTCGCGGCGACCGCTGTAGATGAGGTAGCGAAAGTTCCAGCCTTGCCGGGCGGCGAACGCGCCTGGATCGGCATCGAAGGGATCCAGCCCGATGCCCACGACGCGTGCACGAGCCGGGTCGATGCCGTAGAGCCGCCGCGCCAGGCCGTGTTCCGGCTCGCTGTTGAAGAGGAACCCTCGGGCGGAACGGAACATGGCGCGGATCGGCTCGGTGTAGGCGAACGGCTCATCGTGGAGGCACGGCACGAGCAGGGTACGGTCGGGTGCTCTTCGCACGAGTTCGACGGCCAGGCCGAACAGATAGGGCCCCACGAGAATCCGATCGTACGGCGTTCGCTGGACGTGCTCGTACAGCGCATCGCTGTGAAGGCTGTGGGCGATCCATTCCTCCTGTTCTGCGGCGGAGAGGGGCTGACGGCGACTGAGGGCGGCTTGGAGCGAGAGGAATCGCTCGCGGTTACGCGGGGATACGGGGAAGTATTCCACCTCGATCGGACCATCGCGCACGACACCGGGCGGGCGGGTGTTGTCCCAGGTAAAATGATCCGCTGCACAGGTGGTCAACAGCCGGACACGGCGCCCAGCCGCCGCGGCGCGCAGCGCCAGGGCACGAAGCAACGTTTCTGCACCACCGATCGCATCCCCGACCGCGTGGCGAGGTGCGACCACTGCGATGGTGTTCGCGCGACTCATGCGGAGGGCGGGGAGGCGGGCGGAGGACCTCCCAGGCGCCGCTCGAGCTCCGCCACGCGCTCTTCCAGTTGGCGGAGGCGTGTGGAGTAGTGTTCGTCGAGCCCTTCCAAACCGGCGGCGAGCAAGCCGTTGACTTGGTTTTGCTGTGACCAAAGCCGATAGGTGTAGAACTTCAGCAACTGCCAGATCAGCCGCTTCAACCGAACGAGAAGTGGCGCAAGGTACGCGCGCCGTTCGCGGATTTCGAAATCGCTGATGTCCACTTCGACCGCGTCCCGCAGCGATCGCAGGTAGTGTGCGAGCACCTCGCCATCCTTGGGCAAGTTGACGAGGTTCAAGCGCTCGGCGCGGGCAATGCGGGCGTCGGCGTAAGCACCGGTTGCGGCGCGCGCGTCCACGGCGGCCTGCAGCTCGGCGACGATGGCCGTTGCGTCCACGTGATCCGCCCGAATTTCAATCGGTTCAGCACTCGGATCCGTCATCGGTCACTTCCATCTAACTTCGCATGATGATTCAGCCGCGCCCCAAGGTCAACTGCCCGTCACGACCCACGGGGCCGGGTGGCGGAGGGCGGAGCGAGACCCCGTCCCGCTCACCCCAACGTTCCATCGAGCCTACCGGGCACTTGCACTGGGCAAGG
>CAACVY010000119.1 GCA_900661335.1 uncultured bacterium
GCCAATTCTTGGAGCCGGATCGAGGGGGAACGAGCGCGGAATTCAGTTGAGAACCGCCTCAGTAGTGGGCGCGAGATGGAATGGCGAAGGCGTGAGGCCACTGAGTCTGGGAAACTCAGTTTGACGACGCTCTGTGCTCGCGTTCGTCCAACTGTCGGATAAGTTGGCGTTGGATGGTCCAGCGGTACAGCAACGCCGGAACTAGGAGGATCATTCCAAGCGCCGAGAGCCATCGAAACAGGCCGGGCAGCCAAACGATGCCTGCAGTGCCACCGACCGCTAGCGTCCAGATGGTGAGGCACACGCGGCGCGCGAACATGCGCTCGCGCGGGCCGACGGCCGACCTGACGCTATGGTAGGCAGTCCACGCGCCCATCAGCGCCACACCACCCACCACAGCCCACCCGATCAGTGCCTCGCGGTTCATGAAAGTTCGTCCTCCTCCCCAAGGCGGTTCCTGCACGCGAGACACATCGACTCGCGGTCCCAACGCTTAGAATCGGAGCCCGACTTGGGCCAACGCAAAGTGGAGCCAAGAAAACGTGTATACCTCATCGTTGTCCGCTCCGCCTTCCAAAGTGCGGTATCCGACGGCGGCGTACCAACCGGACTTCCACGTATATCGAGCCAGCAGCGCGACATCCAGGGCCCGTCCGCTCGACGAGCCCGCGCCTTCGGCCTCCAGTACAAGCGTCGCCCGGTCGGTCAAGCGCAGTTCTCCATACAATTGCAGCAAGGGGACGAAACCGGTGTTTTCCTTGGTGGCGTGACGGTCCATTTGTTCCAGCGAGATTTCTGCGTCACGAATCAGTGCGACGGCGCCTACTCCTAGGCGGCCTCGTGCGCCGTGGTGGAACGTCCAGAGATAGCCGAGTCGGTAGGTGTTGAAGCGGAACGTCCCTTCGGTCGGGAGTCCGGGTTCGAACGTGTGGCCACGGAAATTCACTTTGTTCTTCAAGGTTCCCGTGCCGTCTACCTCCAGCGGTGCGAGCGTGAGGCGCACGGAATGGCGCTCGTTGAAGTCGAAGCGGGCATAGAGGCGGACGTAGGGGTCCGGACCCCGGCCGGTCAGATCGAGCAGGTCGAACCGCGTTCCGGTATCCCCAGGAATTCGGGCGTCGTTTCGAGTAAACCAAACACCACCGGCTTCCACCCAAGTGTCCAGCGATCCCGCCATGGTGATCGCTCCTGCCGTCAAGAGCCATGCCAACGTCAGCGTGTTTATCCACGGGCGGCGTCGTGGGATGTAAGGAAGCGGTGACCGGGCGGCGGCGGAACGCTGGGATGACCACGGCAGTGTTTCTTGGCATGCCCTCGAGTATTGGGACGGCCTTCGCTTGAACGTCGTCATACCGTTAACCACCCTTTCACGTGGTGCTTGCCTACCTCGGCCAACCCATCAACTCTGGTTTCCACATGCCGAAGGTCGGCCGCCGGCTCTTCGTTGAATACTAATACACTACCACACGATCCTCGATTCACTAGTAGCCTGGGGCAGCCCCTCCGCCGTGGGCCACTTAATGGCGCTGTGGGGCGGGGCTCCAGCGTGCATCTCCCACCGCCCCTCCAAGCTGGGATGACACAACAGCGTTGGGAAGTCTGCGCGCTCTGCGTGTTCCGCGGTTATGGGGAGGGTTCGTCACAGCGATCAGAGGGTAGGGGACAGCAGCGCAGCCGTGCGTTCCAACCACATGTGCCAGTGAGGACGGCGGACCCATGCGCCCCAATTGAGTTCGTCGCCACACTGAAATTCCGCGAGCACTGCCTCTTTGAGCTGTCCCAGAAAGTCGCGGTCCATGACCAGAAGGTTGGTTTCATAATTCAGCCGTAAACTGCGCGAATCTACATTGGCCGTACCGACGAGCGCGACGGTGTCGTCGATGATCAGCGCCTTCGCGTGGAGAAATGGGGGGTGGCGTTCGACGATGCGGGCTCCGGCTTGGAGCAAGGTGCCGTAGTAGGCTCGGCCCGCCCAGCCTGCGTACACGTGGTTGTTCTCCTTGGGCACCAGCAAACGCACGTCCAAACCGCGAAGCGCAGCGGACCGCAGGGCGCGTAGGATGTCCAAGGTGGGCACGAAGTACGGACTGACCAACAGGATTTGCCGGCGCGCCATCGTGAGCAGAGTGAACAGAATGTCCGGAAGCGTTTCGCCGTCGCCGGTGGGAGCTCCCGGCACGAGTCGCACCCGCGCCGAGCCGCAGGGCGGCAGCTCCGGAAAGTACTCCGGCGCGAGCAACGATTCGGCGGGCTCGCCGGTCATGAAGTGCCAGTCGTCGAGAAAAGAAAACTGCAGTTCCCGCACGATGGGACCGTGGACCTCGAAATGAAAGTCGCGGTCGGCGGGACGTCCGGGCCGGGTGACGTTGATTTCCGTCACATTCATGCCGCCGGTGAACGCGACGCGGCCATCCACCACGAGGATTTTGCGGTGGTTACGAAGGTTGACCTGAACTTGGCGGCGCCAAGGATTTGCGAGGGACCATCCTGCGATCCGCAGCCGCGGCGCGGCGCGGCGGTAGCGGTGGATGAACCCAGTCAGGACCGCGGGCGTAGATCCGAAGCGGTCGTAGAGCACCCGCACTTGGACACCTTCGTGGGCCTTCTGGACCAGCAAATCCATCCAATCGCGCCCGATGGAATCGTTGGCCAGGATGAAGGTTTGCAGATGGATGTGGTGTTGGGCGGCGGCCATGGCGGCTCGCATGGGTGGGTAGGCTTCGTCGCCGGTCACGAAGACCTGGATGCGGTTGCCTTCAACCGATGGCAGATCGGGGAGTACGGTGTTCAACGCCCGTTCGAGGGATTGAGCCCAAGGGTCGGTGAGAAGGTTACGCGACGCTGCAGGGGCCGGGCCATGGGCGGCGCGGTGCGTGCGGAACGCACTCGCCGCCGTTTCGCGCAACGCCGCTTTCGCGGAGATGCGATCCACTCCGTACGCGGCGTAGATCGCCGCGCCGAGGAATGGAAATGACCAGATGATGAACAGCCACAGCAACGCGGAGCTGGCCTCGCGCTTGATGCGGATGGCGTGGAGTGAGGCGATCACCCCCACGGCAAGGTGGGCCAACCAGCTCCATTCGATCCAGTGGACCAGCGTCATGAGGTGCCCTGCGTGGCCGATGTTCCTCCGGCGAATGCTGACCGTAGCTCAGCCAAGATTTCGTGCGCGGCGCGGCCAGGGTCCGGGGCTTCAAGAATCGGACGTCCCACCACGATATGACTCGCCCCTGCCCGTACCGCAGTCGCCGGGGTGGCCACGCGTTTCTGATCGCCGATGGCTTCGTCGGGGCGCCGGATCCCCGGGGTTACTAGAAGAATCTCGGGGCCGAAGCACTGGCGCAGCATCGCGGCCTCGTGAACCGAGCACACCAGGCCGTCGGCACCCGCGCGAAGGGCGAGTTCTCCCAGCGCGAGAACTTGATCGGATGGGCTGCGGGCAATGCCCTGCGCGCGCAGATCGGTTTCATCGAGGCTCGTGAGCACTGTGACCGCCACAATCCGAGCCCGTGGCGTAGCCGCGTGGGCTTCTTGAACCGCCGCCTCGACC
>CAACVY010000069.1 GCA_900661335.1 uncultured bacterium
GTGGAGTATCAAATACGACCTGGTTGGGAACCGGCAGGTGGTGACGGACAATGGTGTGCCGGTGACGTACGCGGTGAACAGCATGAACCAGTACACCACGGGGGCTGGCCGGTATGGCGCTCTAGGGTTTTGGCGAAAGTGTAACGTGGTGTTGCTCTCACAAACTCGAGCGAACTGTCGATCGCGGGCTTGGAATTTTTGTCAGCGCGGGATCGTCGCCCAAACATGGGCGGGTCAATGCCCACCAGGGGAATCAAATGGATTGCAAACGTCTTAGATCGTGAATAGTCTCGTGCCTTTTCCAACAATGCACGAATTTTTGCCGCACGCTTCCCCGGTGCGAGTTTTGTTGCGTCCCATGTTGGACATGGGAAAAAGTGCCACGATCCTCGTCGGCGGCTGAAGCCGAAAAGACCAGACGACATCAACTGCGGGTTTAAGGCGGCCTTCATAGCAGATCCGAGTAACGGTGTGGAGTGTCAGCACGTTCCGGTGGTGAAGGAACACGGTTCGTCCCGCCCGCCTATCCTGGAACACTGTATCCCAGCGGCTGACGATGGCTTTGAGCAAAACCTACGGGTTGGGAGGAGTTGAGGTACAACGTTGAGGTACAACGTGGAATATGATTATCCGGAGGTGAAATTCCTACCTACTATCGCATTCGCGGGGCGTTGTTGAACCACCTCCGCGGAACGAATGCGTCCGGACGTCGTTCGCTACTTTGCAGAGTGCGGTCGGCGTCGTATTCTCATAAGGGCGCTCCCGTAGCTCAGCTGGACAGAGCATCGGATTTCTAATCCGATGGTCGCAGGTTCGAATCCTGCCGGGAGCGCCACGACGGAATTAATCGGCATGAGCGGGCGGTTGTCAGGGCGGTGGGTTGTCATCACGGGAGCGTCGAGCGGAATCGGGGCCGCCACCGCCGTCAGAATGGCGCGCGAAGGCGCCTCGGTCTTGCTCGGCGCACGCCGGGTGGAGCGGTTGGAACATGTTGCATCGCGTTGCCGTGAAGCTGGCGCGAGTTTGGCCGAAGGCCACTACCTGGACGTCGCCAATGTTTCCAGCGTTCGCGCATTTTTCGATTGGGTTCGGGCCGTCGCGCCGGGAGTCGATGTGCTGGTCAACAACGCGGGAGGTGCGCACGGTTTGGATCCGCTGGCCACGGCGAAAGACGAGGACTGGGAAGCAATGGTGCAGAGCAATTTGCTAGGCTTGGCGCGCGTGACGCGGGCGTGTTTGCCCCTGATGTCGGGACGGTCCGCGCCGATCGTGATCAATGTCGGCTCGGTGGCCGGGCACACCGCGTATGAAGGGGCGGCAATGTATTGCGCCGTGAAGGCCGGGGTGGAAATGATCACGCGCGCACTGAGGCTCGAGCTGGTCGAACAGGGGGTTCGGGTCGGATGTATCGCGCCGGGCATCACTGAGACCGAGTTTGCGATGGTCCGGTTCAAAGGGGACGTCGCACGCGCCCGAAAGGTTTACGAAGGCATGCGGCCGCTCCAAGCGGAGGATGTGGCCGAAGCGATCGTATGGATGGCGACACGACCGCCGCACGTCTGCGTGGACGAGATGATCCTCAAGAGCACGGACCAAGCGGAGGTGTACCGAGTAGTTCGACGGGGCCCCCCATCGACCCCGGTCAATCCAGGAGGCACGGCGCGATGAAGGTCATGTGTGGTGTACTCGGCTGGTTCGCAGCCGCAATTTTCATCAGCCGCGCCGTGGAACCACCGGCGCCTTTGCCACCGGTGCCGAGCGCACGTCAGCTGGAGTGGCATCGCCTGGAGGTCTATGGGTTTGTCCATTTCACGATCAACACGTTCACCGACAAGGAGTGGGGATATGGAGACGAGCACCCGTCGCAGTTTGCACCGACAGACTTCGATGCTGACGACATTGTAACTGCATTGCGCGATGGGGGCCTGAAGGGGCTCATCCTCACGTGCAAGCATCACGACGGCTTCTGCTTGTGGCCGTCCCGCTATACCGAGCACAGCGTTCGGCACAGCCCGTGGCGGAACGGTCAAGGCGATGTCGTTCGAGAGATCTGCGAGGCCTGCCGTCGGCACGGGCTAAAGTTCGGCGTGTACCTTTCGCCGTGGGACCGCAACCATCCCGAATATGGCCGACCCGCGTATGTGACTTATTTCCGGCAGCAGCTCCGCGAACTGTTGACTCAGTACGGCCCGATTTTCGAGGTTTGGTTCGACGGCGCCAACGGCGGCGAGGGCTACTACGGCGGCGCACGCGAGCGCCGAACCATCGACCGCCGGACCTACTACGGTTGGGACGAGACCTGGCAGCTGGTGAGAGACCTTCAGCCCGACGCGGTGATTTTCAGCGATGCCGGACCGGATGTGCGCTGGGTTGGTAACGAACGCGGGATCGCCGGCGATCCATGCTGGGCCACATTGAACCGAGAGGATTTCTGCCCCGGCGAAGCCGATCGAAGACGCCTCCAGCATGGTGATCGACCCGGCCGGCACTGGGTTCCGGCCGAGTGTGATGTTTCCATACGGCCAGGATGGTTTTACCACTCCGCAGAGGACACCCGGGTTCGCCCGGCCACCAACCTTGTGGAGCTCTATTTCCAGTCGGTCGGGCGCGGCGCCTCGCTGTTGCTCAACGTGCCGCCGGACCGACGCGGGCGCATCCATCCCACCGACCGAGCCGTGCTGCGAGAGTTTCGGCAGTTGCTCGACGAGATCTTCGCGACCAACCTCGCTGCGACCGCTCAATGCACTGCCTCCAACGTGCGGGGGAACTGTGCGGAGTTCGGAACGGCGCGGCTCGCGGATGGAGACCGCGCCACGTACTGGGCGGCCGATGATATAGTACGCGCGGCAGAAGTCGAACTTCGATGGTCGACGCCGGTGGAATGGGGAGTGTTGGATTTGCGGGAGCCGATTCAGCTGGGGCAACGTTGCGATCGATGGGTCGTCGAAGTAGAACAGAGCGGAGAGTGGCGAACCGTGGCCCAAGGTCAGTCCATTGGCTCGCGCCATCTGTGGCGAGCGCCCAAGCCGGTTCGTTGCAGCGCTGTTCGGATTCGGATCGCTTCGGACGTGGTGTGCCCTGCGTTATCCGAGGTAGGGGTCTATCCATGGCCGAAGTATTTGCGAACGGGCCCGCCTTGAACCAAGACTGCCAAGTGCCGACTGCCCACGATTGGCCGCCCTGGGGGTGCCAATTTCCCGTCATGGCTGGCCCATGCAGCGTGGAATCGCGCGAGCAGATTCTGGCTACCGCGCGTGCCCTTCAATCTCTACCGGTTCATGTTCTGCGAGGAGGCGTGTGGAAACCACGTTCACGTCCTGGCGCGTTCGAAGGAGTAGGGGAACCCGCTCTTGTTTGGCTTCGAGAAGCGGCTATGGAGATCGGCCGTCCCGCGGCAGTGGAAGTCGGCCATCCGCGCCACGTCGAGCTCGCGCTGGACCATGGCATTGGGTTTCTCTGGATCGGGGCTCGTACGACGGCGAACCCGTTTTTGATGGACGAGTTGGCATCCGCGTTGGGCGGTACCGATGTGCCAATTCTTGTGAAAAATCCAGTCAGTCCGGACTTATCTCTGTGGCTGGGAGCGATCGAACGGCTGGAGCGTGCCGGCGTGCGCCGCCTGATGGCCGTGCATAGGGGGTTTTCCGTGCCCGAGCCTGGGCGGTACCGCAACGCCCCGCTGTGGCGTATCGCACTCGAGCTGCGTCGGCACCGCCCTGAAATTCCAGTTTGGTGCGATCCAAGCCACATGGCCGGCCGTGCTGAGCTGGTCCCTGAACTCGCCGCCATTTCGCTCGATTTGCTCTACGACGGGTGGATGATCGAAGTGCACGTGGATCCCACTCATGCGAAAAGCGACGCCGCGCAGCAGCTGACCCCTGCAGCGTTGGCCTCGCTTTTGTCTACGTTGCAGCCTCGTCGGCGAACTCCGAACACGGCCGATGTGCAAGATCGGATTGAAGCGTTGCGACATCAGCTCGACGAATTGGACGCTCAGATCCTTGACGCGGTGGCCGCGCGCATGGCAATTGTGCGGAAAATCGCAGCGATTCAAAAGGCTCATGGCGTAGCAGTGTTTCAGCCTGACCGGTGGAAAGCGACACTGGAGAAATACCGAAGTACGGGTCACGCCCGCGGCTTACCGCCAGAGTTTTTGGAAAACCTTTACGAGTTGCTTCACGAAGAAGCACTACGGCAAAAGACGGAAACCCCACCGGAGGGACGATCATGAAAGTCAGGCCAGTGTCTCGGACGCCGCTCAAGCCGCGGCACGGGGTATTGATGGTGCTGTGGTTGTGTCAGGGCTACTGTGTAGGACAAGGAATCACGGCGACGAGCCCCGTTCTGACTGCCGAGTCGGCCGGCGCAGATGGCCGGGAGTTCGTAGAACGCTACTGGTTGGAGCGGGTTCGCGAGGCCACGCGGCGGTTGCGTCAGCGGGAAACGGATGCAACCACCGACCCCGCTCGGTTCCGATCCTGGCAACAGAGCGTTCGTTCAAATCTTTGGGAGGTTTTGGGACCGTGGCCCGAGCGCACGCCATTGAATGCGCAGGTGGTACGGACGATCGAACGGGACGGCTACCGCGTGCAACACGTTCTGTTCGAAAGCCGGCCCCAGCATCACGTGACAGCCTCTCTGTTTCTGCCCAACGCGCAGCAGTTTCCGCCACCTTGGCCAGTGATGCTGGTTCCGTGCGGGCATAGTCGCCATCCGCGGACTGGACCGGCCACAGGTCGGGACCTCCGTGCCTATCTGCGTGCGTGCGTGGTAGCTGCATGGAATGGCATCGCCGCGTTCATTTACGACCCAATTGACCAGGGCGAGCGGTTGCAAGTGCTGCCCACACCGGGAGGCAAGGAACTTTGGGGCGTCCACGCCCATAACCAGCTGGGCGCGCTAGCCATTTTGGTCGGCTGGAATACCGCATCGTTCCGCGCTTGGGACGGCATGCGGGCGTTGGATTACATCTGCTCTCGGCCGGACTTGGACACTAATCGAATCGCCTGCGCCGGGAACAGTGGAGGCGGGACGATGACGGCCTGGCTCACCGCGCTCGACGATCGAATCGGGGTGGCGGCGCCTTCTTGTTACATTTCGACCTTTTACCACGTGATCAGTGCAATCGGCCCGCAGGACGCGGAACAAAACGTCTTCGGCCAGTTGGCTTGGGGACTGGATCACGCGGAGTTCTTGACGGTCCGAGCGCCGGTGCCGGTGCTCGTGTGCGCGAAGGAGGAAGACTTCTTTCCGATCGCCGGCACCCGGGAATCTGTGGAGTGGGCACGTAAAGTCTTGGCTCGACTTGGTTGGGAAGAGCGAGTGGATCTATTGGTGGACGCTGGGAAGCACGATTGGTCTGAGGCGCATTTTGTCGGTACTGTGAAGTGGCTCAATCGGTGGTGGGGCCGCTCCGAGCTGTTTCGCGAGCCCCCGGAAAAGGAGGACGGTCCTCCGCCCAACGAGATGCAAATTCTCCCCGAGGGCCAAGTGATGAACCTTCCGGGCGAAAGGTCGGTCTACGACTTCGTGCGAGAAGCGGCTCAGCAATGGGCAGTTCGGCGCGGGCGGCCTCGGGCATCCGAATTGGTCGAGCGTGTCCGCCGCCGGACGGGTTTGCACGTTGCGTTGAAGTTTGGCTCGCTCCGCTGGCGGGAGGTTCATCGGTTCGAGCATGAAGGCGTAACGATCTTGGCTGGGTTCTTCGAGCGGGAAGGTGAACTGCCTTTGCCGGCGTTCCGTGCCGGGCCCGAGCGGGCCGCAGGAGGGGAGCTGCCCGCCGTGATCGTAGACAGTGGAGGCAAGGCGGCTTCGATTGGTATGCTCGCAAAGGCGGCTGGGGCCGGACGTCCGGTCGTGGCCGTGGATCTCCGCGGATTCGGAGAACTCAGCGATCGGCGCCGATTTTACGGTTCGCAGTGGGCCGACGAGGCACAAGCGGTCACGGCGTATCTCCTCGGTCGCTCGTTGCTGGCGGAACGAGTCGAGGAGCTGATCCTGGTGGCGGACTGGCTTCGAACCGTGACAGAGGCTGCCAACGTTGAGGTCTGGGCCAAGGGATGGGCAGTGACGCCGGCACTCCATGCCGCGTTGGTGGAACCGGATCGAATCCACATCGTCCGGGTGCGTGACGCTCCGCTCGCATGGGAAGAAGCCATAGAAAGGGGAGTGCGCTATAATTTTGCCGACGTGGTCCATGGTGTGTTGCGCGACTATTGCATCGGGGACCTGCGGGACGAGCTGGGCGCTCGGGTCCAGCCGTGGACCGCGACGCAGGAGTAAAATTCACCCGCCGGCTCGAGCGGGCGGCTAGTGTACGCCCATGCATGCACGAAGTAACGCGCTGGCGGGCGTACCATCAGGGAATAACGGCCACGTAGTTACACCGTCGTTAGAAAGTCGGTGGGTCAGTCGGCCGCAAAGCTCAGAGGCTCGGCTTCGATCGAAACATCAGTGGCTTGGTCGTGATCCGACCTCACAGCTGAAACGGCCACCATCTCAGGCTCTGTGTCAATGGCACCATGCCAAATCAGTTTCTGCCGGGGCGGATCCGGCGGCGAGAGCAGGCCGGGCATGTTTTTACAAAGCTCGGAACTTGAGGTTGCCATGTGGGCGGGCCCTGCGGGCGCGTAGGAGACGTGAGAAACCGGGCCTTGACAGACGAGGGCGTAGGTTTGAGAATGCGCGTCGGAAGGCTTTGTGGCGCCATGAAAGCGGAAGGCGTGGTCGCTCGAGGTCATGAAGCGCGATAGCGCAACGCAGCCGTCCAGCCTCCCAGATTCCCGGCATCGGCGCGTTCGGGGAGCCGCATTTCCGGTGATGTGGTTCGCGGTGCTCTTGCTCCTTTGTGTGGCATCGTGGATATGGGGGGAGCGTTGGCGGGTCGATTTCGAGCGAGAAGCTTTGACCGACGCCCTGCGCAGAGACGCGCAAATGATCGCGGCCGCGCTTCGCCCTGAAATTATCCAACGGGCCCAGCACGCCACTCCAGGCGACCGGATTCGGCATTCTTTGCAGGAGCAGCTTCGGCAGTGGGGTCGAAGTTTTTCTGGACGCATTCTGCTTCTGCTGGCTCGAGACCCCAACGGTGCGGTGGTCCGACTCGCCTGCAGCCGGGGCGATGATTCACTGACAGACTGCTGCGCGATGCTTCCCACTCAGTCCGACATTGGCGCGAGTCTTTTCATGGACGGCAGTGTGAGTGTGATTCCTTCCAAGCATGGCCAATGGAAGGCGGCATGGGCGACGGTGGGTTTTCCTTCCGGAGGCCAGCCAGTTGCGGTGGTGGCGGCATGCCAAAATATGAATGAATGGAACGCGGCCGTGACCAGAGCGCGTTGGCAGGCGCGGCGTGTGGCGATACTCCTGACACTTACCGTGCTCGTGGGTGCTGGGATCGTAAGTCTCCGACTCAAAGAAAGCACAACTCCTCGACTACGTATCGGGCACCCAGAAGTGTGGGTCACGGCGGTCTTTGGAATCGTGTTGGCGTGGGCAGTAATCAATCTCACTCAACGACTGCAAACTCGAATGGAATTCCTCCAGGCGCGGGAGCGTGCCGACCGTATGGCTGCTTCGATCCGCAATACGGTCCGAGCCATCGAGGTATCGCTGGAGGGCGTTCGACGCTTTTTCGCGGGAAGTGAAGAAGTCACTTCACAGGAGTTTCGGGAGTTTACTCTGCCGATGGTGCGCGAGTACCCGATCGAGTTTATTGCAAGATGGTCTGCAAGCGATGAAAGCGGTCGGTCGGGCTGGAAGATGTTGGATCAATTGGCCTCTTGGACGGCCTCCAATGCGCCCTTGGGGGGAACTCTGTCCGACCAGTCGCCATGGGTTGCATCGTGGTTGGATGCCTTCGAACGAACGGAACTACCGGATTTCGCCGCTGGAGTGGCCCACCCGGAGCAACCTGGGCGACTTACTCTTGGAATTGCTGTTCAAACATCCTGTCCAACAATGTCGCGCCCGGAAGTGGTGACGGCACTCGTAGATTTGCAGCGGCTATTCGCAGCTGTGCGAGGTCCTCCGGACACCTCCCAGGGACTTACGGTGGTGGAGCTTGGTGGGGACCTTGCACGTGGTGTCAGCCTCCAAGAGCCCATGGCTCGAGGCGATCGGACGCGCGGTCCATGGGCATTCTCAGTGCCTATCGGCGTGGGCAATGTTCCGATGATATTAAGAATTCGCGCGGGCCCAAGACCTACGACGGGGTTGAGCTTGAGCGACCTGGCCACGGGTGGAAGTGTCCTGTGGATTCTTTTGTCCACCATGTTCGTAGGATGGGTTCAGCGATACGAGCAACGCCTAGAGCATGCCGTCGCAGTCCGCACGCAAGAGCTTCGAGAAAGCCAAGAAAAGCTTCAAATCACGCTAAACTCGATTCAAGAAGCGGTGATCGCTACCGGACCGGATGGGCGAATCCAGCTAATGAACCCGGCGGCGGAGAAAATGACCGGCCGGAGCCTCGCCGCCGCCAAGGGGTTGTTAGTGGATGAAGTCATATCCCTGCGAACCGAAGAGGGCGCGGCCATAGAGCCTCCAGCCCGCGAGGTGCTGCGCGAACACCGTGCAGTGCTACCGCATAAGGATGCCCGCGTACTGACTTCGTTCGATGGCAGCACTCGGTTCGTGGAAGACAGCGCGACGCCCATCTGCGACCCTGCGACGGGCGAACTGCTAGGGAGCGTCATGCTGCTGCGAGATGTCACGAGTACTCATGCGATGGAGCAGCAGCTGCGGGAAAGCGAGCGACGTTTCCGGCTGTTCTTCGAAAACATGTTGGACGCGTGCGTCGTGCTGAATGTGCGGTCAGATCCATCGGGTGCGTCCTTAGATTTCCGGTGTGTGGCGGCCAACCCAGCATTTGAAAGACTTGTGGGTCGGGTGGGGCTGGTCGGGGCTTCGCTTCGGGAGATCTTCACGGACCTAGAACCTGTGCTGGCGGAGCCTCTTTGCCGCGTCGCGCGCACGGGGAAGTCCATGGAGTTCGAGGCTCATCATCGTTCCGCGGGTCGGCATTACGTAGTCTGCGCCTATTCTTTGGAACAGAACCGATTGGCAGTCATTTTAGAAGACATCACCGACCAGAAACGTGCGGAAGAAGAGCTTGTTCGAAGCCACCAGTTGTTCTACGACGTGCTGGAGACAATCCAGGACGGCGTCTCTCTTCTCGACCGCGAGCTCAACATCCGTTACGTGAATTCCGCTATGCGGCGGTGGTACGCCGACGGGCGTGAGCCGATCGGACGGAAATGTTACGAACTCTACCACCGACGCGATCAGCCCTGCGAAGTTTGCCCCGCTTTGCGATGCTTGAACACAGGCCAAACAGAAACCGGAATCGTGCCGGGCCGCGGGGATAGTCGTGTGGAATGGCTGGAGCTCTTCACGTACCCGATGCGCGATCCCATCACTGGCGAGGTCGTTGGGGTGGTGGAGTTCGTTCGTGACATTACGGCGCGCCGGAAAGCGGAAGAAGAACAGCGCCGGATGCAAGAACGGATGCTGGCGGTCCAACGGTTGGAAAGTTTGGGGGTCCTGGCGGGAGGAATCGCTCACGATTTCAACAACATCTTGATGGCAATTCTGGGCAACGCCGATTTGGCCAAGCACGAATTGCCGCTAGGTTCTCCGGCACGCGAAAACATCATCCAAATCGAGGTGGCGTCTCGGCGCGCGGCGGAGTTGTGCCGCCAAATGCTCGCCTATGCAGGCCAGGGCCGTTTCGTGGTCGAAGTAGTGGACTTGAACGAGCTCATCTCGGAAATGGTGCAACTTCTCACGACCAGCATTTCGAAGCGGGTTCGTTTGAGCCTCCAGCTGGAACCGGGACTCCCGCCGATTCGCGCCGACGCGTCCGAAATTCGACAAGTGGTCATGAACTTGGTCGTGAACGCTTCAGAAGCCATCGGCGACCGAAGCGGGACCATCTCGATCACCACGGGGGCGGTGGACTGCGACCACCGGTATCTGGCCGAGTGTTCCTTGGAGCAAGAGCTTCGGGAAGGGCTGTACGTGAAACTCGAAGTGGCCGACACCGGCTGCGGCATGGACAAAGCCACCATGGCGCGAATCTTTGATCCGTTTTTCACGACGAAGTTTACCGGGCGCGGGTTGGGTCTCTCGGCCGTGCTCGGGATCGTCCGGGGGCACAAAGGCGCGATCCGTGTCTACAGTGAGCCCGGGAAAGGTTCAGTGTTCAAACTATTGTTCCCGGCCTGTTTGGATGCAACGCTTCAGCGGCCGGGCGAGGGAACGGCGGGAAGTTGGCGGGGTGGCGGCCTGGTTTTGTTGGTTGACGATGATGAGTCCGTGCGTGCGCTCGGAAAGCGCATGTTGGAGCGACTGGGCTTCGAGGTCGTGGTGGGTTCGGACGGTCGAAAGGCAGTCGAGCTCTTTCTGCAACATCGGGATCGGATTCAGGTGGTCGTCTTGGACCTCACCATGCCAGGCATGAGCGGCGAAGATGTGTTCCGTGCAATTCGAGCGGCCAAGCCGGATGCGAGGGTGGTGCTTGCAAGTGGGTACAGCGCGGATGAGTTGGCCTCCCGCCTGTCGGCGAAAGGTTACGCCGGTTTTTTGCAGAAGCCGTACACCATCGAAGACCTCACGCGGGTGCTGAAATCTGTACTAACCTAGCTGCGGGGCCACCGGTCCCGACTGCGATCTCATCGAGGAGCTGGACGTCGTGTTTGCAACGCGCGCAAATTGCCGACAGACTCGACGCCCAGACGATCGCAGGATTTGCAATAGGAGATTGCCATGAGGTCGAGACGGAATCGAAGCGACACCGTAGTTCGGTGGGGAGTGATCGGGCTGGGGTTGATCGGCGAACAACATGCGCAGCGGCTGCAGCGTATTCGCGGAGCGCGGCTGGAAGCGGTGTGCGCGCGGTCGCCCTCCAAGGCCATGATCGCCCAGCGGTTGGGATGCCGTTTTTTTCAGGACCATCGCCAACTCCTCGCCGCAGGCTGCGACGCGGTGTTGATCGCCACCCCACATCTGTCCCACGTGTCGATTGCGCGGGACGCCTTGCGTGCGGGATGCCACGTCCTGATCGAAAAGCCCGTAGCAGTGGAGATGTGGGATGCGCAGGCGTTGCGGGCGGAGGCCGGTCGGCATCCCGACCGAAAGGTGGGAGTGATGTTCCAAATGCGCACCGACGAACGTTTTCAGCGGTTGCGGGAGTGGGTGCAATCGGGCCGGCTTGGGCGGCTGCAACGGATCACTTGGATTGTGACCGACTGGTTCCGCCCGAATGCATATTTCTCGTCCGCCTCTTGGCGAGGTACCTGGCAAGGGGAGGGCGGGGGGTTGCTCGTGAATCAGTGTCCTCATCAACTGGACCTTTTGCTCTGCCTGGCCGGAATGCCGGCACGGGTGACGGCACGCGGAGGGTTTGGACGATGGCACCCCATTGAAGTGGAGGACGATGTGGTCGCGATTCTCGAGTACCCAAGCGGCTTGACGTGCACGTTCATTGCATCCACTGGCGAAGCGCCAGGCGTGCGCCGTCTAGAAGTCGCCGGTACCGGCGGGTTGGCGGTGTGGGAAGGAAGAGAGCTGAGCGTGACCTTCAACCGCGTGCCCTCGGACCGATACTCCAACGAAACGCGCGAACTCTTTGGCCATCCTGCCACCTATCGTCGAACTTGGAGTGGTGCGGACGACCGGATCGGATCCCACGAAGCCGTTCTCCAAAATTTCACCGACGCCGTTCGCCACGATCGGCCGTTGGTCGCCACGTTGGAAGATGGCGTTCGCGAGGTCGAGCTGGCCAGCGCAATCTTGTGGGCGCTGGGCTCGGGGGAGACGATCCGGTTGCCGTTGGATGCTGCGGCGGCTCACCGCTGGTATGTGCGCTGGACGTCCGGCGATTATCGCAAGCGTCAGCCCGGGCGTGCAACTACGAAAAGCCAAACCGCAACAGAGCCAAGAAGCTAAAGTGTCCTCTATCGCGATCGAACACGCCATCGTTTGGCCGGCATGGGATGCGGAACCCATCCCGGATGCGAGCGTGCTCGTGGAGAACGGCCGGTTCGTGAGGGTGGGTCGTTTTCGTGCACGGGCGGACGTGATCGTGGATGCCGAGGGCGCGCTCGCCATGCCGGGCCTTATCCAGACGCATGTGCATTTGTGCCAGACCTTGTTCCGAGGCTTAGGCGAGGGCCTGCCGCTTTTGGATTGGTTGCGGCACGTGGTCTGGCCGTGCGAAGCCGCCCATGATG
>CAACVY010000068.1 GCA_900661335.1 uncultured bacterium
GATCGCGGTGACGGATGAGAGCGGCAACGTAGTTGAGCAATACCGTTACGACGTGTATGGCCAGCCGTACTTTTACGGTCCCGACAGCACACCGCGCGCGGAGTCAGTGCTCGGCCTCCGCTTCCTCTTCACCGGTCGCGAGTGGCTTTCATCCCTTGGCCTCTACGACTACCGCCACCATGTTTATGATGCGGTTCTGGGAAAATTCACGCTGATAGATCCATTAGAATTGAGGGCCACACGGCCAAGGGTCTACTCGTATTATGATATAACGTTCCCCTCTTCGGGAAAGATCCCTATGGCTTAGTGGTTGTTTTTTGCCGGGAACCGGGTCTAATTTCGCACGAGCGTTTTCCTGGGAGTTCATTGACGTGGTTATGAAACTATTTCCAAGGCAAAAGTTTGTGGCATTTGTGGGCAGTGGGGCCAGTTATATTTGGTCGAGCGGGAGAAGCATGGCAGGTCGCGAGTTCGCCGAGTTCCTATAAGGACTACGTCAGACATTCCTTGACGAACCTACGACTGTAATCGCTCACAGCCATGGAGGGAAGGTGGCTCTGGAAGCAAGCCACTTTCAACGCATAGACCTTTTAGTGACGTTAGGGACCTCGATTACAAGTGGTCAGGTTCCGGGGCGGAATCTCGGGACGTGGATTAATGTTCAGTCGTCGGCAGATGGAGTGCGACCATTGGCTGGGAAAGCCAAGCAGCCGGATGCAATTAATGTAGGTTGTAGAAGGTTTCGGGCATAGTGGGCTGCTAAGCAGGGAAGCATGGCAGCAGGTGCGACCGTTTGTCCAAGGCGAGCGGCGTTGATGAAAATTCCGTGCTACCGCGTGATTGACGTGATGAGCGAGTGCGTGTTTTACGCCTTGGCGCCTCTGCTTGGGACTTTGTTGATCGCATTTCCGGTTGCGGTAATTCATTTACGAGGAGCGGGAAACTTTACGCGACGCCGATCCTAGAATGTGGATTTAGTTTTACTTTTCGTGCAGTGCTCTTGACAACCTTTAGGCTCTGTTGGGTTTTGGACTCGAATCGCCAGTTAGGACGAAGTCAGACGCGGATCGGCTGGATGCTCTATTTAATTCTCTACGTGTGTATAGGGTTGTGGGTGAATCGAAGAGTATGGTTTGGAGTGTAGTGGGAGACCGTGCATGGATGTGTTGCTGATTTGGCCAATAATAGTTCGTCTTCGGAGGGTCAGTGCTGGCCTCATAACGTGGCTGGCACTATGTTGCGTTCTTTGGCTAGCGTGGCGCAGCAAAAGTTGTTAAAGGTATCGAGGGTGTCGTCGACATCGGCGGAACACTTCGGAGGCGGGGCTGTCTTATGTTTGTAGGGTTGATGATAGTCAATGGTCCGCTTTTATGGTCTAGTCAAAAAGATTACCAGGCAACGTGGGCTTGGGACAGCATGGTGGTGCAAATTCTGGCTATGGTGGTGGTCTCTTCTGCTGTGTACTTGAACTTGAAAAGGATCTTATAAGTGGGCGATGTAGAAGAGGAGAGAAGTGCTCTGTGTGCTTTCCACTCCGAGAGGGTTAATGGATTCTGGCATAGGGCGTTGAACCGCCCAGCCCCGGTGCGGGACACAACGTTCAATGGGTCAGTGTCCGTCATAAAGCTCCTCAAAGCCCAAAGTGTCAGGGATGGCTCTCCGGATGAATGACTTCGATGGCGTTTGTCGAAGTTAAAGAGCTCGGGTGAGACCAGGTTCGAAGTTTTTGGAAACGTTGAACCCACAGAGGCGTGGACTGATGATAACCATTATGCAATTACTAGTTTGGAGAGGACAGGTTTAACGAACACGAACCGTCCCAGACTTGATGCCTCTTGGAAGAACGCAGACCCAATGGCGAAATATTGGCGCGACATGTCCACGGACCATCAGTGAACGACCGTGTGCTCTCCGAACTTAACCTGACTTCCGGGCGGAGTTGCAGAAAACCCTTGCAAAGAGCGGTGGACCCCATTTTCGAACCGCAGATGGGTAAGAGATAGTTGTGGTTTCGATCTCCGGCAAGGCTTCGTTTCACCGTGTTGTTCCTTCCTTGCCGTCCCCTAGGGGTCGGCGCCGATTATTCAACATGAACCTTCTTCCCTTCATACGCCTTCTGTGGTGGGATCCCGCCGAAGGCCTGGTGCGGTCACCAAGGATTGTACCGGCGGATATACATACGCCTCGATGCCAGCCTTCAACTCGGACACCGTCGCGTAGTCTCGCATATAGACATCTTCATGCTTCAGCGACCACCAGAACCATTCCACGACAATGTTGTCTCTCAATTTGCACAGCCGCTGGCGCGGATTTCATCGGTTGTTGGCTCTGCTTCGGATGGTGGACGCGCTCCGATCGCATCCGGATGTAAAGCGCGCCCGGATCGCGATCCCGCGACTAGCGTCCTTGCGGCGGTACATCGCCGAAGGTCGGCCGCTGTCCCACGCGGGGTTGGAGGCCGCGTTGTCTGAGCACGAGGATCCTGAGTTGCAAAAGGTCCTGCAGTGGTCGAAGGACTTGGGCGAGCGGTTGGCTCGGTTGCCGCCGGTTCGGCCGGTCCCGGAGGTGTTGACGGCCTTGAGCCACCCGGCGACCGAGGCCGTATGGGTCGTGGTCTCGCAAGCACCCGAAGAGCAGCTACGCCGCGAATGGAGCTCGGCGGGTCTTGCGGGGTTTGTGGACCGAATTCAGGGGGCAGAGTTCGGGCCCAAGGACGGCCAAATTCGCCATGCGATGGTGGAGTGGGGCAGCGCGCAGACAATACTTTGGTGATTGGGGATTCGGTCGGTGGTTGGGAGGCCGTCCGGGCGGTCGGCGCGGCGTTCTACCCGATTTTGCCGGACCAAGAGGCGGAGTCTTGGCGCTTACTATTGACCAAAGTCTGGCCCGCGTTTCGTGAAGGCAGGTACCAAGGCGTTATGGAACGAGAAGCTACCGAGCGGTTGCTGGCAGCGTTACCGGAAACCCCGCCTTGGGCGGAGGAAGCTATTCAAGGCCCACAGTCGCCATAACGGGCGCGCACTCGTTCTTCGTCCTTGAGCCGCGTGGGCTGGATTGGTTCGTACAGCCCTCCCAGTGTTCGTCAGGTAAGGTTTTGCACACACCCTTCTTGTTGGTTCTGGACGGTCGCGGGTTCCGGTGCTGTCCGGGGCGGTTCGTCGCCTGTGTGGCCATGGTGCGTTCTTGGTATATGGCTCGCATTGAGTCCGCGGTACAGGAGGCCCTCAAGGTTTGGCAGCCAGCCACGCGAGTAGATTCGCCGGCCGTCGCAACACGAGGAGTCGACACGTCGTACCTCGAACTTTGAAAGTGCAAAAGGAGTTTCAGAGTAGAACCTTGGCTCGTGCTAGTGTCGGGCTTCACGGGCTCCAGCGGTGCTCGTTGGTTGCAGTGTGGGATGGATCGACCGCGATCGAACCGGACATGGCAGTCCGTCCTTATTTTGCCGTCGTCCTCCGAGAAGCGTGCTTCCAGACAGGTCCGTCCTGTCGGCGGTTGCGACGCTCTCATAGGAATTGTTGTGAGCGTTTGGGGTGATGGATGGAATTCACCAGTTGAGCACCCATGCAGCGCTGGCTCACCGAACCTGCAAGACCCAAATCGGGGCGTGTCGGCCTTCACCGGTCACGAATACCGTTTGACCATCGCGCGACCATGCGACGGCTTCGCGGCCGCGGAGTGCCTCCGGGCCGGTGATGTCGCGCGCCGGCAAAGAACAGCGTTGCCATGCTCCAGTGGTCACGCTCGTCCAGTGGCCGTGGTCCGGAATTTCTACGAACCACGCGTCGCTGTAGGTTAGCACAACGAGGCGACGGCCGACGGGGTCAAGGTCCATGCCGGTGGGTTGGATCTCCAAGGAGCGGGGCGCAAACCAAGCCGGCTCGGGCCGTGGCGCCCAGGGGCCGGCTGCAATTGCGCCGAGGCGGCGCGCGACCAAATTGGTGACGATCACGACCTCCCGGATTGGCACCAGCGGCACCGCGTACAATACGGGTGGCTGATCGCGCTTGGACAGCATCAGCACCTCGGGGCCCTTCGGATTTACTGCAACCGCTTCGCAGTCGCGGGCACCATCTTCATATCGAAAGTGCAACTTCGCCCGCACTCGCGCCATGCCGCCTGGGCCGCCTGTGTCCACGATTTCGGGCCCCGGAACCAGGTACAGCGTCGCGTGGCTACGAAGTGCGGAGTTGTGCCCTACCTCCGCAACGACCAGAATCGGACCAACAGGACTTTCCCAAAGAGCGAGATCCTCCCAGTCTTGGTCGATCGCGTCCGTGACGGTCCAAGTGCCCAGGGGTGCGCCGTTCGTGGCTATGGCGAATAACTCGGGAGGATTGCGACTGTCGTTGAGGACCCAGAGCATGTCGCCCCGCCGGCCTGAGCGCGTTAAGGCGGACGCCTCGTGTAAACCTTCGGCCGTGATACGCCCCGCCACTCCACGGGGCTCGGTTGCCTGTGCGACACTCCCAAAGGAGGCGTACGCCAGTCGCAAAGCACAAACCCGAAGCGTGTCCCGAGGATGGTTTCTCTTGGAAGGCCGTCATGGCACCGCACGGCGCTCCAAGCTAGCCTTCGGCTGAAATCAGGTCAGCACGGTGAGCACGAAGGACAATGACTGGCAAGCCGACGTTCCGTCGGCCGCGCGGGGTCGTGGCGCAAAGATCCGATCGTATGGGCCGGCGGTTGTTCAAGACTTCGCTACCCTTCGTTGTGCTGCAGCGGAAACCGGTGCGAATTCGGATAGTTTCCAGGAACCGCAGGTTCCATCCTATCTGCCTCGACCGCTTGCCGCCACCTGTACGTGGTATTGCGTGGACTGAACTGGCTGCCTTGCGAGCACTCTGAATGGTCTCGCTTTGGCCTGCCGGATGATGAAAGGGCCCGACTCGTTCCAGTCTCTCGCCGATGAATCGGACACGGGTGCCAAGCATCACGTCGGGCTAACCCCAATAGTCATCGAGGCGTTCTACGCGCTACGAACGAGCGAGTTCGGGCTGCAATGCGGGGACGAATTGCCTCCGTAATTTCCGGTGAAACGTGCCCGCACGTCATCGGCGTAAACGTCTCGCCTGCTGGTCTCGGCACCACTGCGCGATCTCCTCTGCCAATAGGATCGGGACAGCCTCGTACCGCTCAAAATGCAAGGTGAAAGTTCCGCGGCCCTGCGTGAGGGCCTGCAAAACGCTGAAATAGCCGAAACTTTCCGCTAATGGGATTAAACCCTCAACGACTCGGGTGTCTCCGCACGCTTCCATGGATTTGATGCGCCCGCGACGCGAACAAATCGAGCCGGTCCCGCCCCGAGAAATTCTTCCGGCGTCTCGACTTCGGTGAACATGATGGGCTTTAGGAGCTCCGGTTCGGTCTTTAGGAACAACTCAGTGAACGCGACACGGCCGGCTTCTTGAAATGCATAGTCGCTGGAATCCACTTCTGGTAGGAACCGTCTAAGGGAATGACGCGCATGTCCACGACGGGGTAACCCGCGTAGGGGCCCGCGCGCATCACCGTGACCACGCCCTTTTCGACCACAGGGATGTACGCCGCAGGGATCCTGCCGCCAGTCACTTGGTTCACGAACTCAAAGCCCGTACCCGGATTGGTCGGTTCCAAGCGGAGTACAACATGAGCGTACTGGCCGCGGCCTCCGGTTTGCTTGACGTGCTTGTAGGACCCCTCGACCGCGATGGTTCCGGTTTCGCGGTAGGCGACTTCGGGCGGGCTCACGGTCGCAGCCACGTTGACCCCACACCGTAACCGGTCGGTAATGATTTCCAAATGCAATTCGCCCATGCCCGAGACGATGGCCTCGCGCGTTTCGTCGTCGGAGGTCACGGTGAAGGTTGGGTCTTCGTCGGCCAGGCAGTGGAGCGCTTCGCTCAAGCGTTCGGAATCCCCGCGCGAAGCCGGCGCGATGCTCACGGAGATGACGGGCGAAGGGAACTCGATGGCGTCCAGGTGGATGGGGTGGTCGAGGTGGCAAAGCGTGTCCCCAGTACGCGTTTCTGTCAGGCCCACGACCGCGACGATATATCCGCAGTAGGCGCTCGCGCTCGGCTCAGCCTGGTTGGCGTGCATGCGAAAAATTCGAGCGACTCGTTGGGATACGTCCCGCGTGCTATTCAGAACGGTCTCGCCCGCACGCAGGGAGCCAGAGTACACTCGCAAGTAGGTCAGCTTGCCCATGTGCCGATCGGCGACGATCTTGAACGCTAGCCCGGCAAAAGGGGCATCGTCGGTCGAGTTCCTTCGGTTGAATTCAGGCTCCCGGGCGCAAATGATCGGCGGGGTCTCGTTGGGCGCGGGCAGACAGCGAATGACGCCGTCCAAAAGACGCTGGATCCCTTTGTTGCGAAACGCCGACCCGCAATAGACCGGTACGACGCGCCGCGCGATGGTGGCGCGGCGGAGGATCCGTAGAATATCCGCTTCGGGTAGGTCTCCGGTTTCGAGATAGGCCGCGAGGAGTTCGTCGTCCTGTTCGGTGCATTTTCGATGCGGGGTTACCCCCTAGCGGTGCACGGTTTCGAGGTGGTCCGCCGGAATGTCGCCTTCGTAGTACTCCAGGCCAAGCGTCTCGTCGCGGTAATAAATCGCCCACATCGGGATGAGGTCCACAATGCCACTGAACTCCTTGCCCGCGCCGATCGGGATGACCACAGGCACCGCGTTGGCGCCCAGTTCTTCTTGAATATCCTCTACCACGCGATAGAAGTCGGCCCCTACGCGATCCATCTTGTTGACGAAGGCGATCTTGGGCACGTTGTACTTCTCGCTCTGACGCCAAACCTTTTCGGACTGTGGCTGGACGCCTCCGACGGCGCAAAACAGTGCGATCGCTCCATCGAGTACTCGCAACGAGCGTTCGACCTCCATGGTGAAGTCCACGTAGCCAGGGGTATCAATCAATGTGATCCGGTGTTCCTTCCACTCGATGGTGGTGGCCGCGGCGGTGATCGTGATGCCACGCTCCCGCTCCTGGGGTATCCAGTCGAGCGTCACTGTGCCTTCGTGCACTTGGCCGATTTTGTGCGTCCGGCCGGCGTAGTACAGGATGCGCTCCGACACGGTCGCTTTGCCGGCATCTATGTGGGCCATGATGCCGATGTTCCGCACTCTGGAAGTGTCCAAACGAACGTGTCATGGTTGTTGGTTAGAAACAAAAAGGCTGTCTACTCTGCCAGAGTTGGTTGCGAATTGCAAGTTCTTGGTGAGCGTTTCCGCAACGTACCAAGAAGCTTGCGACGGCGTCGAGATTTGCCGGCGGCGGTGCGTAGCGCCGAGTGTTCGAAAACATTGGCCCGGCGTTCGAAGCGAGCGCAGAGCTACGGCGGAATCCGAAAGTTGAAATCCAGTTCAAAAGTGTGCGCGGCGGCAATCCCAAGCCCGTCGCCCGGCGAACGCGGAGGTGGATCCCGGGGCTCGAGGAAGCCCGCCGGATCGAGTGCTGGAATTGGCGTTGTGGGCGAGCAACGTTTTCGCTTTTGTTTAGTGGCGGTTGCGCAGTGTCGGACGTTGTCAAGACCCTCAGGGCAACGGTCCAGAGTCGCATCCTTTCGCACAGTGGGCGAAGTCGTGTCCTGCCCCGCGTCCAGTGGCCCATGTGCGATGATTGGGGTGAGGGGTCCGGGGGCTTGACCCCTGAGCCGGCCAGGTTGATTGCGAACGCAGTGTCGATAGAATGGTGCCATGACCCACTTCAACCGACTGTTTCGTCAGCTCGTGGCGTTTGCCACCTGGGCTGGTTTGGTTTTAGGCGCGGCCGCCTCGGTAGAACTATTGCCGAACGGCTCGATGGAGCAGCTGGATTCGAAAGGCTGGCCGGTGGGCTGGCCCGCGGGGCGGCGCGCACGCATCGAAGAAGATACGGACGGGCGGCGGCTGGTGCTGGAAGGTGCCGGTGCCGCAGTGAATTTCCGTATTCCACTGGAGCCCGACGTCGCTCACATTCGCTTGCGCGCCGAGATGAAAGTGACCGACGTTCAGCAAGGACGGGAAAGTTGGCAGACCGGGCGGTTGGCAATGTCCTTTCATGATCGGAACGGAGAGCGCATCGGTCCGTGGCCGAATGTCTATGGGTTCGTCGGCACTACTGAATGGATCCAATGCGACCGCGAGTATTCTGTGCCCGAAGGAGCTGCATGGCTTTATCTCAGTCCTTGCAATCTCGGAGAATCTGGTCGTGTCGAATTTCGCAGACTGTCACTGACCGTCATCCGGCGCCGGTCCATGACCCGATCGGACGCTTCACTTCCGGAGGGCTTCCAGGGGGATCCGTGGTCCATGGACACCGCTTGGCGCCAGACTACGCAGACTCGCGAACGGATTTGTCTAAACGGACTCTGGGCATTCCGGTTCGTACTGACGAACGAAACTCCGGACCGGGTACCGCCGCCAGGAGATCTTTGGGGCTGGTTCAAAGTCCCGGGAATGTGGCCGACTTCGGTCGGCGATCTGGAGCAGAGTCCTCAAGTCGTCTATTGGGCCCCTTGGTTGGGGGATCGTCTCGATCTGGTCTCGTTCGAACAAGCCTGGTACCGCCGACGTATTGCCGTGCCACCGTCGTGGCGGGGACGACGCGTGAGCCTCGAGTTTACGATGCTGCAAACGCACGCACGAGTGTACGTGGATGGGCGCTGGGCCGGTGAATTATGGTACCCCGGGGGCACCGTGGAATTGACGAGCCAGGTGGAGCCTGGGCGTGAACATGAGCTGGCCATTTTGGTGACGGCACGACCACTGGCACTGACCCACCAGATGTTCATGGCGCCGGACCGCGTGATGGCCGAGAAGGCCACGGTGAGGCTCCGAGGAATCACGGGAGATGTGTTCCTCGATTCGGAACCTACCGGACCGAGGGTGACGGGCGTGGATGTAGCCACATCGATTCCGGAACGACGCGTGGCGTTCACGATCGAAACAGCACAGCTGGGAACGAACCCAGTGCAACTTCACATCCGGACCCGCCACGTTCGAACGGGCGAGCCGCGGGAGTTCGAATCTGGACCGTTGCGGGCAGAACCTGATGGTCGGCTTCGCTTCGAGGTGGTTTGGCCGGAGGTTCGTGAGTGGGATCCCGGTTCGCCCATGAACCTGTACGACATCCAAGTGAGCCTGCGCACTCTACAGGGAAAAGTATTGGACGAGTTTCTCCCGGTGCGGGTCGGGTTGCGTGAGATTCACATTGTGGGGCGCGAGTTCGTCCTCAATGGAATCCCCGTCCGCCTTCGGGCTTTGCACAACACCACCGCGAACAGTCGGGCGGACCGCGCGGACCTTTGGGCCGCGCGAGAAACTTGCCGGCGGATGTTGGCCTACGGATTCAATGCGCTCATCACCGGCCATTACGACTTCGCGCCGGGTTCGGTCGGATACTTGGACGCGCTGCTGGACGCATGCGACGAAGCCGGTGTGTTGGTTTGTTTTTCGCTACCCCACATCAAGGACTTCGCGTCGAAGCTCGACGACCCGGCCGTCGCGGAGCTCTACCGGCGGCGGACGGCTTGGTTGATTCGGCGGGTTCGGCATCATCCCTCGGTGATTTTGTACGCGATGAACCACAACAGCACCGGCTATTACGGAGACCAGAACCCGTTGAAAATCGATGGGCTCTACGAGTTGCCAGAAGACGACGAGACGGCTCGAAAAGTATGGTCCGTTCGAAACCGACGCCAGGCGCGCATCGCCGAACAAATCGCGCGCGAACTGGATCCCAGTCGTCCGGTATACCATCACCAGTCCGGCCATCTTGGCGCGGTGCATACGGTGAACTGTTATCTGAATTGGGCGCCCATTCAGGAACGCAGCGACTGGACCGAACATTGGGCGACTCGCGGCGTCAAGCCCTTATTTTTCGTGGAGTGGGGGTTGCCGTACATTTCGAGCTGGTCGAGTTATCGCGGACCGAAGTTCATCTGGCGTACCGAGGCGTTCCAATCGCTCTGGGCTGCGGAGTTCGCCGCGCAATTCTTGGGTGATGAAGCGTTCAGCGATGCCCCGGCGGCCATCCGTGCGTTGGACCACGAAGAATCTCTTTGGGCCCGTGGAAAGCCGTTCCACTGGGGAGTTCTCAACCAGCCGCTTCGGGAGTTGGAATCGCACTACACCGGCATCCAAGCGTTGTATGTCCAAGACAACTGGCGTTCCCACCGGATGCGAGGGGTCAGTGGCATGTTGCCATGGGACCAAGACGTTTTTTGGAGGCGCGTCGCCGACACGGCGGTGATCGAAGTCTCCAACCGGTTCGAAGGAATACAACAACCAGGGATCGTGCCGGACCGAAGGTTCCCCGACCGGCAGTTCATCTACGACCCTGGATCTCGAACCGCGTTTGAGCCGACACCTGTCGGCTGCGCGTTTCTGCGCTGGAACATGCCCGACTGTGGATACATCGGCGGGCCCTCAAAGGATCCGACTTGCAAAGATCACCTGTTTAGACCCGGCGAGAGTGTCGAAAAGTCCTTAGTGGTGATCAACGACCAGCGATTCGATCGGACGGTGGCTTGGGCGTGGGAATGGTGTCATGCAGGTCAAACCATCGCTCGTAGCAACGGGCAGGTGCGGGTGGCCGCCGCCGGCTGCGCGTTCGTTCCAGTTCAAGTCTGCGTGCCGTCAGATGCTCCGAATGGAAGCCGGTGGAATTTGACGGCCCGCTTCGAATTCCAGCAGGGCGTGGTACAGACGGACCAGATGACGCTTCTAGTGGTCGAGGCGCCGCGCAATGTCAACCTGAATCGTCCCGTGCGCTTGTATGACCCTTCGGGCTCCACGGCCCGCGAGTTTCGCCGCCTCGGAATCGATTTTTCGCCTTGGGATGGCGCCCGCCCGCCGCGCGACAACGAGGTGGTGGTGATCGGACGGCAAGCGATCGCACCGACTGGTGTGCCCTGGATGGCAGAACTTCGAAGAGGGGGCCGCGTGCTGGTGCTCGAGCAGGATTCAGTGGTCCTAGAACGGTTGCTAGGATTTCGTGTGACCGAGCGCGGCTCGCGCCAACTGTTCCTTCGATACGCGCACGAGGTGACGCGCGGGTGGACGGACGAATACCTTCGCGATTGGTCGGGAGAGGCGACGCTTCTGCCGCCGTACTTGCTTGATCTGCCGCACGTGGAATTGCACGACCCGCACAAAGTTTGGTGCGGATTTACCAATACGTGCGTGTGGCGGTGTCGGAACCGTGGCAACGTCGCCTCCGTCCTAATCGAGAAACCCGCACGAGGAGATTGGCGTGCCATCGTGGACGGGGAATTCAACTTGCAATACTCCGCATTGCTGGAAACTGTGGTCGGAAGGGGCCGGGTCATATTCTGTCAGTTGGACGTCACAGGGCGGACCCGACCGGATCCAGTCGCCGACCAGGTGATCGTCCGGTGCTTGGAGTACTTGTCTCGTGCGCCAACTCCCTCATTCCGGCCACTCCTGGTCGAACCGACGAACGGGCCGTGCGCGTCGCTTCTGCGGGATCTCGGATTCCGCGCGCAGCCATTGGATGTAGGCGGGTTGCCGCCGGAAGCGATCGTCGTGGTGGGGCCGGGGGCGAAAGTTTTGGAGGCTCTCAGAGATTCGATTTCTACAGGCATGGTGGTGGTGGCGATGGGTCTTTCTTCGAACGAATTGGCTCGGTTGTGTCCGAAATCGTTGACAGTGCAGGCTCCGGCGGCCGTGGCGTTTCGTCGAATTCCAAGCCCTCCGCCTGAGCTGGCGGGCTTGTGCAACGCGGACTGGTATTGGCACGGTCGCATGCACCTACCGGCCCTGGCGATGCCCAACGGTCCTGAGCACGACCGTTGCAATCCGGCGTTCCGCGTACTCCACCATGGCCGCGGGCGCCTGATTGTCTGGCAGGCACCACCTTGGGTGATGGACGTGGTCCAGCGGCCTTACCTTCGGCCGAGCCAGCGCCGAGCTTTTGCGATGGCCTCGCGACTCCTCGCCAACTTGGGAGCGGCCGCGGATTCCCCTCTCCCTGAGCGGTTTGCGCGGCCCGTGGACCGGGCATGGCTACAAAGCTACTATCTCGACGAACCCGTCGCCGACGACGATCCCTACCGATATTATCGGTGGTGAGACGATTGGCGTGAGGCACTGCGGACAAGGCGAGGGCGCGCTTGCAGCCACATTCGCCGCTGGGTGAGGAGCCCGAGCGCTGTGGAAATCTATCGAACCATGGGATTTTTGATCGAGGTCCGCCAGGTTGCGAAGTCCCCGTAACTCTTTCTACAAACTGCAGCAAACGTGTTGCCCCGTTCGTGTCGGTGCGGTCTCAGACGAGCCTGCTGGTTGTGGCCGTCCGGATGAGAGGCGCACGGCTAGAGCAATGGGTTCCTGCGATACCAGGCACGGATGCGCTCGGATCAAAGCCGTGTTCGCACATTCGCGACGAAGAAAGACTTCGAGCCCATGCACCTCCACCTCAGACGCGAACAGAATGACTTCGGTCGCAACCACGGGAGCTAGACTTCCGGGTGTTTTTCGAAAAAGCCGATACAATCGCGTTTTTTGGCGTG
>CAACVY010000067.1 GCA_900661335.1 uncultured bacterium
AGTCGTTCGCGGGCATTCGCGCGGTGAGATCGGTGGCGTGCGAAGCGGAGCGCGAACGACAATTCGAACGGCTAGGGCGGGAGTTGATCCGGGCCAGCGTGAGACTTGGCCTAGTGCAAAATCCCTTGTGGCCGCTATTCGGGCTGTGCTTTGCAGTGGGCACGTGGCTGCTGTTGTGGGTGGGGGCGCAGGGGATTGCGGACGGAACGGTGTCCTTGGGCACGATCGTTCAGTTCCAGCAGTACTTGCTTTTCGTCCAATGGCCGTTGTTGGCGATTGGTTGGATCGCTAGCCTCATCCAGCGCGGGCGCGCCTCGTGGGCGCGGCTGGAAAAGATCTTGCGGCGTGCGCCGGCGATCGCAGACGGTCCTCACACGGATGTCACGCTGACCGAGGTGCGCGGCGACATCGAGTGGCGGGACGTCGTCGTCGAGGTGGAAGGCCGTCGGGTATTGGACCATGTGAACCTGACGGTTCCCGAGGGCATCATTTTGGGCTTGACGGGGCCGGTGGCCTCCGGGAAAACGGTGCTGGTATCGTTAGTCCCGCGGCTATTGGATCCAACCTCGGGGTGCGTGCGGATTGGCGGACGGAACGTTCGCGAATACCCGTTAGCAGTCCTGCGACGATCCATGGGGGTGGTTTTGCAAGAACCCGTACTCTTTTCGGATACCTTGCACGCCAACATTGCGTTCGGTGCAGAGGCCGCCGAAGACGAACTGGTCCGGCACGTGGTTTGGTTAGCCCATTTGCACGAAGAGGTGATGGCCATGCCCACGCAGTACGACACGATGGTGGGCGAGCGTGGGTGGACACTCTCGGGTGGACAGCGGCGACGCGCCGCGTTGGCGCGTGCGCTGGCACGGCGGCCGCGCTATCTAATTCTCGACGACGTCTTCTCGGCCGTGGACATCGAGACCGAGACCACCATCCTGGCGCGACTGCGACCCATGTTGAAGGGTTGTACCGTGATTCTCGTCAGTCATCGTCTGAGCACGTTGCGACACGCGGACCACATTGCCGTCCTGGAACACGGGCGGATCACGGCCATCGGCACGCACGATGAACTGGCGCGACGACCGGGATACTACGCGGACCTCGTGGCGTGGCAGGAGTTGAACGAGCAATGGGCAGCGTCCACGTCCTAACCGATGCCGCCTCTGGGACCTCGGGCGGGGCGCCGGCGGCGCGGTTGCGCCGGTTGTTGGCTTTTCTTCGCCCATACCGCGGGGCGTTGATGGTCTCGCTGGGGCTGCTGTTGGGAATGTCCGCAGCGGTCAACGCACTGCCGTGGTGGATCCGGCACGCCATTGACCGTTGGATCGTCCCGGATGGACTGAGCCGGGCCGAGCGATTGCGAGGCTTGGCGCTCGACGGTCGCTGGTTTTTGGGGATGGCGGCGGTGGCGTTTGGGCTTCGCTTTTTGGAGAGCCTGTGGACGGCGTGGATTGGTCAGCGCGTGGTCCAGGATGTACGTCGAACGGCGTTTCGGACCGCGCTGTCGCTGGACTTGGCTACTTTTGATCGGACGCCAGTCGGACGCCTGCTCACGCGCTTGACGTCGGACGTCGAGGCGATTCAACGATTTGTAACCGAAGTGCTCGTCGGCGGCGTGGCGGACTTGTTCATGCTTGTAGGCGCGGTGGTCTTCATGCTGCTGCTTCATCCTGGCCTAGCGGCGTTGGCACTTCTCACCACCTTTCCGATGGGCCTGGTGCTGTTGTGGGTGGGCCGGAATCTTCGGCGCGCCAACCGAATCATCCGTGCACGTTCGTCCGCATTGAACGCAGTATTGCAAGAGCAACTGGCGGGCATGGCGACCATTCAGCTGTACAATCGGGAGCCGCAGGCACTGACGCGGATGTCGGAGCGGAGCGAACGCCTTCGGGACGCCCAGTTCGACGAGGTGCGGTGGTTTTGTCTCTACTGGCCTGTGCTTGAGTTTTCGCAGGCGTTTTCCATGGCGGCAGTGCTGGTCGGCGGATTGTTCGGCCACTGGTTGGGCGCTCGTGCGTTGTCACCGGGCGTCATCGCGGCGTTCCTTGCGTACGTGCGCGACTTCTATCGTCCGATCGGTGCACTGGCGGACCGCGCGGGCGTGTGGCAGCAGGCGATGGTCTCGTCGGAGCGGTTGTTCGACCTGTTAGACACGCCGATCACCGTGGCGGACTCGCCGCGTCTATCCCACCCGCCCTCGGGCGGTCTGCTCCACATCGAGTTCGATCATGTATGGTTCGCGTACGAACCCGATCACTGGATCTTGCGCGATTTCACGCTGCAAGTGCGGCCGGGCGAATCGGTCGCTCTAGTCGGCCCGACGGGGGCAGGCAAGACCACGGTTGCGTCGTTGTTGGCGCGTTGGTACGACGTACAACGTGGGGCGGTTCGTATCGGTGGGGTGGATGTCCGTGAATGGCCGCTCACGGCACTCCGGCGCCGCGTGGGCCTGGTTCAGCAAGAGCCGTTCATTTTCTCCGGTACCGTAGCGGAGAACATCGCGTTGGGGCGGCCCGACGCTTCGAGGGAGGCCATCGAAGCCGCCGCGCAATTCGTGGGACTGGACGCACTAGTTCGTCGCTGGCCGCAGGGGTATGACACCGTGCTCGGGGAACGGGGCGGGGCGCTTTCTGCTGGTGAGCGGCAATTGGTCGCGTTGGCTCGGATGGTGTTGGCCAATCCCGACGTGCTGGTCGTGTTCGATGAAGCCACTGCGAATCTAGATAGCGAGTTTGAGCAAAGGATTCAGTCGGCCGTCCAAAGAATGATGCACGGGCGGACTACGTTGATCATCGCCCATCGCCTGGCCACGGTCCGTTCTGCGGCGCGGATTGTAGTGTTACGGCAGGGGAGCGTGGTGTGTGAGGGCACTCATGAGGAACTATTCAGGGACAACCCCTTCTACCGCCGCTGGTGCGAGTTGGCGTCGGCGACCGCAGGGCGATCGCTCCACGGCAGTGGATAATCCCACACATCACCGAGCCAGTCGCGGAACCGCACGCGGTCCGGACCGGCGGGCTCGGCCGTCACCAGTGGAAGCGCGACCTTTGCCGGAGCATCGTTCACGTCCGCGGCCAACAAGGGCATGGCCAAGCCGCTCAATTCTCGCCGGAGTCGCGTGACCAACTGGAGGGTGCGTTCGAGCGGAACGCGGAAGTGGGCGGTACCTCGGACCGGATCCGCGCAAAACAGATAGTACGGCTTCACTCGGGCGCGTAGAAGCCCTTCGAACAGCCTACGGAGTACGGGCACGGAGTCGTTGACGCCCCGGAGTAAGACCGTTTGATTGACCACCGGGATCCCTGCGTCCAGGAGCCGTCCGCACGCCGCGATCGCCTCGGGGGTAAGCTCGACTGGATGGTTGAAGTGTGTCACGAGCCATACCGGTGCGTAGGTTCGAAGAATCCGGCACAATGAACGGGTGATCCGCGAGGGCAAAAGCACCGGCATGCGAGTGGCCACTCGGAGAACTCCGAGCGACGGGACTTGACGTAACGAGCGCAGGATTTCCTCAATGCGGTGGTCGCTGAGCGTGAGAGGGTCGCCCCCCGTGACCAAGACTTCTCGCACCGATGGATGGCGGCGAAGCCACTCGACAGCCCGCGCCAACACCTTGGGTAGCGAATCGCGGGGTGCGCAGGGCAGTTCGTTGCGCCGTGTGCAATGACGGCAGTGAACCGCGCAATGGGTAGTGACCCAGAGTGCGGCGCGGTCTCGGTATCTGCGAACCAACCGCGGTTGGGGCGTGTGGACCAGTTCGCCAAACGGGTCCTTCGGTAGGGAGGGCCCTTTCACTTCTGCGCGCAGCGGAATGCACATTCGCACGATGGGGTCGCGAGGCGACCAGCGGCGGATCAAGGATGCGTAGTAGCGAGTGACCAGCATTGGCCAGTCGCCTCCGGTCGCATTCGGGTGGAGCCACCGCGCCGACGGGCTGACGCCGAGCCAAGCTGCAAGCTCATGGACCGAACGTAGCCGATTGCGAAGTTCCTCATGCCAACTCCGACACCGGCGCTCATGGGGGCCTACTCCGTTCGCCGTGGAGTTCGAGCGGTGCGAGAGCGCCCCGTCGGCTTCCGCGGCGACTGTGCGACGGAAGCGGGTGGACGTGGCCCCTGGGATCGGGCACGAGCGAGTAGGTCGAGTTTTCTTCACTTGAAATCTGGCGGTTTGGATGTAGTGTGCCTAACGATACCTGACAGAAAGGAGAACGCAAATGGTCAAGATCGGACACGTGATCCCAGACTTCGAACTCGAGGCCTATCACAACGACGAGATCCGGACCCTCCGGCTCTCCGACTACCGCGGAAAGTGGCTGATTTTGTTCTTCTATCCCGCGGACTTCACGTTTGTCTGTCCCACCGAGCTCGAGGAGATGGCGGACCACTATCCGGAGTTCCAGAAGCTGAACGCCGAGGTCCTCAGCGTCAGCACGGACACCGTCTATGTCCACAAGGCGTGGCACGATACCTCCAAGGCGGTGTCCAAGGTGAAGTTCCCAATGGTGGCCGACCCGACGGGTAACTTGTCGCGCGAATTTGGCGTGTACATCGAGAACGCAGGGCTCGCGCTCCGTGGAACCTTCTTGGTGGATCCGGACGGGATTCTGAAAATCGTCGAGATCCACGACAACAGCATTGGGCGGAGCGCGAAGGAGCTGCTGCGCAAGCTGCAGGCGGCCATCTTCGTCCGAGAGCATGGGGGCGAGGTGTGCCCGGCCAGTTGGGAACCCGGGAAGAAGACACTGAAGCCGGCTTTGGATCTTGTGGGGCGCATCTGAGCGCAACTAGATCGAAGTCGAGATCCCGCCCTTGGGATGGCTTTGGGCCATCGGCCGTCGTGCGGCGGCCGTGCGTGGCAGTCGGCCTTCTTCACCCACGTCGGATGGAGGCCCTGCGACGAGCTGTCGCGAAGGTGGCGGATGCATTGGTTCAGCGATACGGGAGACCGCGGTCGGATGTTTACGAGCCTCCGCTGGACGCTCTGGTCCGAACCGTGTTGTCGCAACACACCTCGGATCGGAATTCGGACCGCGCGTTCGAACGGCTTCGGGCTAAGTTTTCGAGTTGGGACCAAGTGCGGGAGGCTCCGCTTCGGGCCATCGAGTCTGCAGTTCGTTGCGCAGGTCTGTGGCGACAGAAGGCAAGGCGGATCCAGGCGATTCTTCGAGCCGTACACCGTACGTATGGCCAGGCGGGTCTGCGCGCGTTGGACCGGCTGAACAACGATGACGCCGCATGGGCGCTGCGATCGCTCCCTGGAGTCGGCGCGAAGACGGCGGCGTGTGTCCTGTTGTTCGGATTCCGTCGGGATGTGTTCCCTGTGGACACCCACATTCACCGAATCTGTCGCCGCTTGGGCTGGGTGCCGTCGCGAAGCACTGCGGAAGAGACGGCGGAGCTCATGCAACCGCTGGTTCCCACCGGGCGGGCGCTGGAGCTTCATATCGCAATGATCTGGCATGGCCGCGAAATTTGTCGTGCTCGGCATCCGCGGTGCGACGAGTGCTGCGTGCGCGCGGACTGCGCGTATGCGTCGGCTAGTGAGCGCCTCGAGGCGTAGATCGCTGCGGGGACCCGTCGCCGTGTAGGTGCATGGCCGAGAAGCCGCGCCGGTTCGACGCCTTCAGGTGTTTCTGTCGACTGGGATCTCGGCGCCGCGGATTCAAAGATCCACGAGGTCGTACAGCGTTGGCGCTGGTGTCCTTGGTATGGGTGACCGCGGAGGATCGCCGGGAGAGGATGGAGGGCGTTATCGGCTACCTGGACGTGCCGAGGTTCGGGACCGAGTTCCGCCGGGCACAGGGACGGAAGTGGCGGCTGTGCTAGAGGTTTCGGTCGTCACGCGTATGAGCACCTCGTTACTGCGGACCAACCCGAGGTCCCGAGCCAGGCGCTCGACAAATTCGGGATCCGTCTGGAAGCGCTCTTGTTTCATCCGAAGCAGCTTGATCATTTCTTCTTCGGTCTCAATCTCGCGTTGCAGTTCGATCTGCCGTTGCTGGTAGGCTCGCATTTCTTGCCAGCGGGGGATCATGACCATGGCCGCGCCGACCAGGATCATGACGACGAGAAGGACCCAACAGGTCCGGTAGATGAGCGTCCACAAGCTCATATCGCCGACGGCATCAGCTCGCGCGAGAGTTCCTCGAACCGATCGATCACCCGGCGGACGAATGCGCGTTTCTCGGTGTATCGCAGGGGCATGAACGCGCCCTTGAACCCTGCCAGAATGACATTACGAAACTGGTGGGGTGTGATCGGAACGGATCGAACCAGCAATTCCAGCTCGCGGGTGACCGTCGTGTGGGAGACCAAGCGGTTATCGGTGCAGATCGTCACGGACAGCCCGTGCTCGATCATATGTCGGACGGGGTGCATGGAGGCGTCGCGGAATGCTGGGATCGTCTGCAGGTTGCTGGTAAGGCACACTTCGATCGCGATCCGCTGGCTGGCGATGTACTCGGCCAACTGCTCGACATAGCGCTGGGGATCGGGGATGCCGGGACCGCGAACCATATCGGCGGCGAACAAGAACGTGCCGTGGCCGATACGGTTGGCGTGGCAATCCGTGATGGCTTGGAAGATGGATTCCGGCCCGTAGGCTTCGCCGGCGTGGACGGTCTTTCGGAGAAAGTGGCTATGGGCGTACTGGTACGCGGCGCGATGATCCGCGGCCGGGTATCCGGCTTCTTCGCCTGCGAGATCGAATCCGACGATCGGAAGTCCCTCGCGGTCGCGAATGGCCACCGCCGCGCGGGCTACCTCCAGCGACGCGACTCCAAAGACCTCCTTGCGCGGAGCATGTCCCAGAAGTGAAAGCAAGCGAGCGAAGTAGGGCCCGTACTCTTTCGAAAACGATCGTAGTGCGCACACGATGATCCCGAAGTAGAAGGGAAGATCTTGGTTTTGGCGCACCGTCGGGCTCTGGTTGTGCTGGCGGGCCGAGCGTTCCAGGCCGCGGCACACCGCACTCAACACCTGGGCCATGCTGAGTCCATCGTGGCAGTGCAGTTGCGGCGCGAACCGTACCTCCATGTACCGAACGCCCTCGGCGAGGTTATCCTCGGCGAGCTCATACGCGGCCCGCTCCAAGTGCTCGGCCGTGCGCAACACGGCACAGGTGTACTGAAAGCCACGAAGATAGTCCGGCAGGTCTGCGTAACGGTCCTTAAATACTAGTTCTCTCAAGCCTTCTTCGGTCCACGAAGGTAGCTCCACGCGGCTTTCACGAGCCATTTCAATCAGCGACGACAGCCGCAGGGAACCGTCGAGGTGTACGTGCAGATCCGTTTTCGGGATCCGTCGGATCAACTCCGAAGGGATGGTGGCCATTGAGCCATGGTGACTTTGTTTCATGGTTCGAGCGGGTATCATACTCGCTGTGAGTTCCGAGTCGAACGCGACCTTGATCGTGGTGCGCGAGCCGGTGTTGGATGTCCGGGACCACCTGGCGCGCGAGGAGTGCGTTTGGCAACACGTGGCACCAATCCGCCATGTGGTCATGTTCTACCGGCACCCAGCCGCGATCGTGATCGGCAAGAACCAGAACCCGTGGGCGGAGACGGATGTGGAGGCGGCCGAGGCGGCTGGCATCCCTGTGGTACGAAGGATCTCGGGCGGGGGTACCGTCTACCACGACCTTGGCACCCTGTGCGTTTCATTTTTGTGCCCGCGCCGAGAGTATTCGGCGACGAAGAACTTCGCGATCCTGTTGGCCGCGCTGGGCGATCTCGGCATCCGAGCAGAGCTACGGGACCGCACCAGCTTGTTCGTGGGCGAACGAAAGGTGTGTGGCAGCGCGTTTGCCTTGCGAGGTGAGTCCGCACTGCACCATGGAACGCTGTTGTGGCAGACCGACCTGGGGGAACTGAGGCGTTGGGTGCCGGCCAGGGAGCTAGGGGAGCGGGGTGCGGCGGTGCCGTCGCGCCGCGCGCCGGTCTCGAACTTGTGCGAGGTACGCCCCGACCTCACGCTCGAGGGCCTGATGGATTCCATCGTGACCTCGATGTCGCGCCAGCTAGGGTGGGCCGTGGAAGAACGAACACTGGAGGAGCTTGTGGGCGAGGAGTGGCGCGCTGTGCGGCCCCGCTATGACGCTTGGGAATGGCGGTTTGGACGAACGCCACCGTTCCAGACGCGGGGCCGACACCCTGTGGATGGGTGGCCCTGGACGATCTGGGTGGAGGATGGCCGGGTGGCGCGCGTCGAAGGAATCGGTGCAGAGCACGCTCGGGCGTGGATCGGCCGGCCGTATTCCCCTCGGCTGGTCCACGGTATGCAGCCCGAGGCAGATTCTCTGCAGAACCGGAGGTGAACCCGTGAAAAGAAGTTCCGTGACGTTGCGGATCTGTTCGGCCGCGCTGGTTGTTTCCACGGGTATGGTCGAGGCAAGCCCGCCGTGGGAAGACGAAACGATAGTGGGAATTCACAAGCTGCCCCCGCGTGCAGTGCGCCACGCTTATCCGGACGAAGCCACCGCAAAGCAAGGTGGGCCCAGCCCGTGGGTAATCTCGCTAGATGGCACCTGGCGGTTCCACTGGGTCCCACATCCAGACCAACGCCCATCCGACTTTTGGAAGCCCGAGTTTGACGACCGTGGGTGGGCCACCATTCCGGTCCCGTCGAACTGGGAGATGCAGGGGTATGGCACGCCGATTTACGTCAACGTCACGTACCCGCACGCGAAGGATCCCCCGCGTGTCATGACCGACCCCCCGCGGCATTTCACAGCTTGGGCCGAGCGCAATCCCGTAGGGTCGTATCGCCGAACGGTGGTCGTACCGCCGTCGTGGGCCCAGCGGCGGTGCGTTCTTCGCTTTTATGGCGCGGCGTCCGCGATGTACGTCTGGGTCAACGGCGTCGAGGTGGGATACAGCGAGGACAGCCGTGGTCCCGCAGAGTTTGATGTCACCCGACTGATTCGGCCGGGCACCAACGTCGTCGCCGTGCAAGTGCTGCGTTGGTGCGACGGGAGCTATCTCGAAGACCAAGATTTTTGGCGGATGAGCGGCCTGTTCCGCTCGGTGGAATTGATCAGCGAACCTTTCGCGCATGTGTGGGATTACGAGGTGCGAACGGAAGTTGCGGAGACGTTCGATCGCGCCAAAATCGTCGTGTCCGCGCAAGTTGTTCAGCCCAACGGTGCCCCTCGCGCGCGCCAGTTGCGTCTGGAGTTGTGGGATCGGGAACACCGCCGGATCGGAGAGGCGTCCGCGGCGTGTCCGCCCACGAGCGGGGCTGTGCGAGTGGAGCTACCGGTCGAGCGGCCGGCGCTGTGGTCCGCGGAGGACCCAGCGTTGTACACTGCCATCCTCAGTTTGACCGACGAGACCGGAGGAATTCTGGAAGCGCTGCGGCAGCGGGTGGGCATTCGGCGCGTAGAGATTCGGAGCGGGCAACTGCGGGTGAACGGCCAGCCGGTGCTGATCAAAGGTGTCAACCGTCACGAACACCATCCGGAACGCGGCCAGGTTGTGTCCCGCGCGGACATGATCGAGGACATCTGCTTGATGAAGCGGCTCAACATCAACGCAGTGCGGACATCGCACTACCCGAACGTGCCGGAGTGGTACGATCTGTGCGACGAGTACGGCCTGTACGTAATCTGTGAGGCCAACATTGAGAGCCACGGAATGGGGTACGGTGCGCAGTCGTTGGCGAAAGCGCCGAGCTGGCGCGACGCGCATCTTGACCGCACGCGACGCATGGTGGAGACCTTCAAAAATCATCCGTGCATCGTCGTATGGTCGCTGGGCAACGAGGCGGGAAATGGGCCCAACTTCATGGCCACGTACGACTGGATCAAGCAGCGCGATCCGACGCGGCCCGTGCAGTACGAGCGGGCGGAGCTGGAGCGGAACACCGATATTTATTGCCCGATGTACGCCAGCATCACTGCCATGACGAACTACGCTGCGCGCGCGCCGGAACGGCCGCTGATCCAGTGCGAGTACGCGCATGCGATGGGCAATAGCGTGGGCAACCTGGTGGACTATTGGAATGCCATTCGTGCCTATCCGGCCCTGCAGGGAGGCCTGATTTGGGACTGGGTGAATCAAGGGTTGCGCCGGCCCATTCCTACGCGGCGAGTCGTTGAAACATCCTGGCCCCGAGGATTGGAAGCCGACGTTCTCGGCACATGGGTGACGCAGCGTGGTGTACGTGGCGCCGTGGTGCTGGGAGATCGTCCAGAGTGGAACCTCACCGATGCCCTCACGATCGAGGTGTGGGTGGAGGGGCCTTCCGTGGCCGGGTTCGCACCATTGGTGTCGCGAGGCGATCACCAGTACGAGTTACGTTTCGAGCATGGCCGTGAGGTGGTGTTCGTACTCCACACGGGCCGTTGGTGCGACGTGCGGGCCCCATTGCCGGTGGGCTGGGACTCCGGTGCGCACCGCGTGGCGGCGGTCTGGGATGGGCAAACCGCTGCCATTTGGTGGGATGGCCGCCGCATCGCCGAAGGAGCACGCCCCGGCCGGGTAACGCCCACGAGCTACCCATTGGAGATCGGCCGGAATTCAGAAATGCGAGACCGGGTGAGCGATGCAGTCGTACAGGCCGTGCGGTTGTGGAGTCGAGCACTTTCTTCGGATGAGCTCGCGCGAGGCGAGGCGAAGACTTCTAACGGATTGGTGTTAGCTGTCAACCTCCGTCAGGTTCGCGAGGCGCCGCGAAGGCCGAACCACTGGCCGCATACGTGGTATTGGGCATACGGAGGGGATTTCGGAGACCAACCGAACGACGGAAACTTTTGCTGCAACGGGTTGGTTCAGGCGGATCGAACTCTTCAGCCCCATGCGTGGGAGGTGAAGAAGGTGTATCAAAACCTTTGGGTTCGGTGGCCGACGAATGGGACCGAACTGGAGGTGGAGAACGAATATCGGTTCACGTCCGCGGACCGTTTCGAGGCGGTGTGGGAACTCGTCCGCGATGGGGCGGTCGTTCGCTCCGGAAGTCTGGGGAGAATCCGCTGTCCTCCGATGTCCAAGGTACGGGTGCCGTTGCCACCACTCGGAGTATCCCTTGGCGCTGAGGATCGCTCCGCGCCCGGGGAGTATTTTATGAACATCCACTTTGTGTTGCCCGAAGCGACTTCCTGGGCACCCGCCGGCCATGTCGTGGCGAGCGAGCAGATCTACTTTGGCGGGGCGCCGCTGTTGCCGGTCGAGTCGGTCCAAGGCTCGCTTCGTGTGAACGTCGCGGCCGGGACGATCGCAGTGGTGGGCGATAGGTTCGAGCTCGTCGTGGACCGGGCGACCGGACAAATTCAGCAGTGGCGCGCGCGAGGTCAGCCCGTGTTCACGACGCCCCTCCGCCCCAATTTTTGGCGCGCACCAACGGACAACGATCGCGGGAACAAGATGCCCACCTGGGCAGGAATCTGGCGCACGGCTGGGTGCCACAGTCGGGCGCGACGGTGCGAGCTGGTGAGCTCCAATGCGCAGGAGGCCATCGTGGAGGCGGATCTCGATGTGCCCGCGGGCAACAGCCGGTTGAGCGTGCGGTATCGCTTTCGAGCCTCAGGCCGAGTGGAGCTGGATGCGCGGTTTGAGCCGAAGGCTCGGGCGGGTGAATCGCTACCGGTCGTCCCGCGTTGGGGTTGGATTGCGGACATGCCTGGAGATCGGACCCGTGTGGAGTGGTATGGGCGCGGCCCGCACGAGAACTATTGGGATCGAAAGACGTCGGCGTTTTTGGGGCGGTATGCACTGCCAGTCTCTGGGCTGATTTACGACTACGTCGAACCCCAGGAGAACGGCCATCGGTGCGACGTACGCTGGATGACCATCACGGACACTGCCGGCCGGGGTCTGCGCGTCCTCGGGGCGCCGGTATTCGAGTTCAACGCCTGGCCTTATTGGCAAGAGGACCTCGAAGGGCCGGCGCATCCTTGGGAGATGCCTGCCCGGGATACGGTCACCGTGTGTGTAGACGCGCTCCAAATGGGGGTGGGCGGCGACAATTCCTGGGGTGCGCGGACACATCCAGAGTACTGCATTCATCCAGGGAAGGTCTATCACCACCGCGTCCTGCTCGAGCCGATCGGTTTCTGAGACCTTGGATAGCTGGAGCGGGCAGTACTTCGCGTCGTTCATTCAAGTAGGCTCGGCGCTCGTCCGCGGCCGCAGGCGGAAGAAGTGTGCGAAGCCAAGGCCGGCCTGAAGAGAATTCGATCGATCGGCGGCGTATGGACGAGACATACGGGCGCACTCGTCTATACTGGCCGAGGCGGCGCGTCGGGTCCGCGATCCACCTACGTGCAGCTCCGTGCGGGTCCACGAAAGCTCTGCGAAAAGCCAGCGCCGAAGTCGCTAAAACGCGTACCGCAGCGAAGCGGACCACGTGGAATGGTCCACATACTCAATCCCGACTGCGAGCAACAGGTTGTGGGAGATGTTGAGTTCTGCTCCGGCAGCGACGCCCCAAGCGGAGGATCCTTCGAAGTCCTCACCCCAAAGCGCATCGTCAGCTCGCCCGTCCAACCACGAGTAAATGGGCCCGGCATACAAGCCGAGGCTGTACGGGACTCGTTCGGTGGTCTGAATGCTTTCCGTGAACAATTCGTAGTGAAGTTGCACGCCGACCGTCAGTGTTTTCCAATTGCCAAGGTCCGGGGCCGCGTACAGGTACTCCGCCCCTGTGCGGAGTGACGCGCG
>CAACVY010000066.1 GCA_900661335.1 uncultured bacterium
AATTTCATTGGAAACGACCCGGCCGGGTTGGTCCAAACCTTGGACGCAAAGGGGCAGGATCCGTCCAAGGGTTGGACAACGAACGGCGTTCTTCATCCAACCTTTGGACGGGGTAAGCCTCGAACGCGGTTGGCTCACCCATCGCGACCGGGGCGGCTCAGGTGGGCACGCGTTCGATCGCGATGGCGCATGGATGCCCGTTGAGTTCATCCCGCACCGCGCCTTCCCCCAAGGCAGCGTCGGGTGTCATCTCCAGCGCGAGCGTTTCGCTCATGATGTAGCTGCGGTGCGCGGACAACGCGGCGTCCACCTCCGCGTCGGCCTGATAACGGATTCGGATGCGATCGGTCACTTCGAGGTCGGCGTCCTTACGCAGATTTTGGACTCGGTTCACGAACTCGCGAGCCAGGCCCTCCGCGATCAATTCCGGTGTCAAGCGCGTGTCGAGCGCCACGACCCACCCGGCCTCGCCCGTGACCGCCATGCCGGGCTTCGGATGCCATTCGAACTGGAGGTCCTCCGCGCGCAGCTCCACCAGCCCGGAGGCGGTGGAGACGGTGACGGTCCCACCTTGCTGAAGGTGCGTGAGGATGTCGGCATCGAAGTTTCGGACGATCTCCGCGACCGCAGAGAGGTCCCTCCCGAGTCGCGGACCCAACACACGGTAGTTGGGTTTGGCACGGAGGTCCGCGAGCTGGCCGGCATGGGATTCCCAGTGAACCGCGTGGACATTAAGCTCGTCGGCGATGAGGTCTTCCATCTCTTTCAACCCCGCCACGCGCTCAGGATCGGGCCCGGCAATGAACACGGCCGCGAGTGGCTGGCGAATTTTAAGGTTATGCCGAGCGCGGAGCTGTCGCCCAAGTCCGACGACGGCCATCGCGTCGTCCATCTGCTCTTCCAGGCGGCGGTCGCGGCGCCGCTCGTCAGGCAAGGGGTAATCGCACAAGTGCACCGAGTCCGGCATATGGTCGGGCCGGAGGTTACGATAGATGGCTTCGGAGATGAAGGGGATGAACGGGGCCGCGATCCGGCTGAAGGTCAGCAGCACCTCGTAGAGCGTGGCGTACGCGGCGCGCTTATCGAGATCGTCGGCGGACTTCCAGAAGCGCCGGCGGCTGCGGCGGATGTACCAGTTGGTCAGTTCGTCAATGAAGTGCACGAACGGCCGCACCGCGCGCTGAAGGTCATAGTCCTCCATACCCGCGATCACTTCGGCGTTGAGCCGGTCGAGCGCGCTGAGGATCCAGCGGTCGAGTTGGCTCCGTGGCAAGGTACGGTCGTCGGGCGACGGCCGCCAGCCGTCCACGCGCGCGTAGGTAACCAAAAACACATGGGCATTCCAGAGCGGGATGATCAGGTCGCGCAACGCCTGCCGGACGCCTTGCTCGGAGAAGCACAGGTCTTCCGCGTGCACGACGGGCGAGTTGATCAGGTACAACCGCAGCGCGTCGGCGCCGTAGGTGTTCATCACGTAGCTCGGATCGGGGTAGTTCTTCAACCGCTTGCTCATCTTGCGGCCGTCCTCGGCGAGGATAAGGCCGTTCACGATGACGTTGCGGTAGGCGCTGGTGCCGAATAAGGCCGTCGAAAGCACCAGCAGTGTGTAGAACCAGCCGCGGGTTTGGTCGAGACCCTCCGCGATGAAGTGCGCCGGGAAAAATCGGTTCAATTCGTTGGCTCGTTCGAACGGGTAATGCTGCTGCGCATACGGCATGGAGCCGGACTCGAACCAGCAGTCCAGCACCTCCGGTGTCCGGCGGTAGAGTTTGCCGTTGCGCACGAAGGTCACCTTGTCCACATAGTGTTTGTGCAGGTCGGTCAGCCGCACGCCGGAGAGCTCCTCCAGCTCGGCAATGGACCCCACGCAGATCATGTCGGAGCCGTCCTCCGCAATCCATACGGGGATGCACGAACCCCAGAAGCGGTTGCGGCTGATGTTCCAGTCCTTGGCTTCGCGCAACCAGTTGCCGAAGCGCTTTTCTCCCACCGCGGCGGGCACCCAGTGGACCTTCGCATTGTTGGCCACCAGCTGATCGCGCAGGTCTTCGACACGCACATACCAAGCCTCGATCGCGCGGTAGATCAACGGCGTGTCGGTCCGTTCGCAGAAGGGGTAGCTGTGCACAATCGTGCTCTGGTGGACAAGCTTTTTCTCCCGCTTCAAGCGGCGGATGATTTCAGCGTCGGCATCCTTGCAGAACTGCCCTTGGTACTCCGGCACGGCCGACGTGAAGCGGCATTCCGCGTCCAGGACGTCCACCAGCTCGATGCCCGCAGCCCGGCAAACACGGAAGTCGTCTTCGCCGTAGGCCGGAGCCATGTGCACGATGCCCGTGCCGTCCTCGGTGCTGACGAATCCATCCACCAGCACGCGGAACGCACGGGGATGGTCGCGGAAGTACGGGAACAGCGGTTCGTAGGTCCACCCTTCCATCTCGCGGCCTCGGAAGCGCGCGAGGAGGCGATACTCCTCGGCCCGTCGGTAGTACACGCCCAAGCGAGCTTCGGCCAGAACGTACACGCACTGGTCGTTGAGATCATGCACGGCGACGTACTCAATCTCGGGTCCCACGCACACCGCCAGGTTCGCCGGCAACGTCCAGGGCGTGGTCGTCCAGATGAGCAAGTACACTGGCCGATCCGCTCCGGGCGGGTCCGGGGGTTGAAACCCGGAGGTCAACCGCAACCGAACCGTGATCGAGGGGTCTTGGACGTTCTTGAAGTTGCGGCCGGCCTCGAAATTCGACAGCGGCGTGGTGAGCTTCCAGGAATACGGCATGATTCGGTACGAGCGGTAGATGCGGCCTTGGTTCCACAGCTGCTTGAACACCCACCACACCGTCTCCATGAACGAGGTGTCCATGGTCTTGTAGTCGTTGTCGAAATCCACCCACCGGCCCATGCGCGTGACGATGGTGCGCCATTCCGCCGTATAGGTCAGGACCATGGAGCGACAGGTCTCGTTGAAGACGTCCACGCCCTTTTCAACAATCGCCTGCGTGCCCTGCAACCCGAGCCGCTCCTGGGCGAGGGCCTCGATGGGAAGGCCGTGACAGTCCCACCCGAAACGGCGCTCCACGTACCGGCCGCGCATCGTGTGGTATCGGGGCACGATGTCCTTGATGGTGCCCGCCAAGAGGTGCCCGTAGTGCGGCAAGCCGGTCGCGAACGGGGGGCCGTCGTAGAAAATGTACTCCGGAGCGCCCTTTCGCTGCTCCAGCGAGCGCCGGAAGACGTTCGCGGACTCCCAAAAGGCCAGGATGCTCTCTTCGAGTGCCGGGAATGACACCGAACTACGAACTGGTTCGAACATCGTCGTGCCCTTTCTCCACGCTCGAACGAACTTGGCAGGCTAGTTTCAACGCCGCGTAAAATCAAGTAGGATGGACCCGCGGAGAACGAATGCAGTATGGAATCGAATCGGACTGCCCACATCCTGCGTGACTTGGAAGAGCAGTTGCTGTCCCGCGACCCGGCGGTACGGCAGCGGGCGCTGGAGCAGCTGGCGGGCGGGCTGCCGGCGGCGCCCACCCCTGCCCTTGACGAGGGCTGGGTGAATCTGCATTACCACACATGGTACTCCTACAACCCCCACGGTTGGTCGCCCCCGATGATCGCATGGTTGGCCCGCCGGCGTGGATTATACGCGGCCGGCATCGTGGACTTCGATGTGCTCGACGGCGTGGACGAGTTCCTGGAAGCTGGGCGGGTTCTCAACCTCCGAACCACAGCCGGGATCGAGACGCGTGTGTTCGTGGAGCCCTTCGCGAGCCGGGAGATCAACTCGCCGGGTGAACCGGGCGTGGCCTACCACGTGGGGATCGGGTTCGTGCGCTCCGCCGTGTCGCCAGAGTGGGAGCCGTTCTTGCGCCAGCTAAAGGAGACTGCGCAACGACGGAACCGGGAACTGGTACAACGAGTGAACGCGTACCTGACCCCAGTGGAATTGGACTACGAGCGGGACGTGTTGCCGCTGACTCCCGCGGGAAACGCTACGGAACGCCACATCTGCCTAGCCTACGCGCGAAAAGCGCATCAAATGTTCGGTGGCGCGGCATCGCTGGAAGCGTTCTGGAGTGAGCGGCTTCGCTGCAATGCCGCGGAATTGGACCTCCCCGAGGGCGTGGCGCTGCAAAACCGGATCCGAGCCGTCACCATGAAGGCGGGCGGCGTGGGCTATGTGCGGCCGGATAGCGGATCGTTCCCCCGCCTGGAGGACATGAACCGCTTCATTCTCGCCGCCGGCGCAATTCCGCTGGTCACCTGGCTGGACGGAACGTCGGCCGGGGAACGCGCACTGGAGGAACTGCTCGACCTGCATGTGCGTGCGGGCGCCGCCGGGGTCAACATCATCCCCGACCGAAACTACCGACCGGGGGTCGTGGACGAAAAACTGCGCAACCTGCAACAGATCGTCCAAGTGGCCGTGGACCGCGAATTGTTCCTCGTGGCCGGCACCGAAATGAATAGCCCGGGGAATAAATTCGTGGACGACTTCGACTCGGCTGAGTTGGCCCCGCTGCTGCCCCACTTTGTTCGGGGTGCACGGATCGTCTACGGCCATACCGTGCTGGAACGATTCGCCGGCTTGGGGTACGTGAGTGAATGGGCGAGACGGTGGTTCGCCTCGGCCCGCGAGCGAAACAACTTTTACGAAACCGTGGGGCGCCTTGTACCGCCGGCGCACGCGGCACAGACCGTTGCGAACTTGACGTCCGATCTGTCGCCCGCGCGAGTTCTCGACACCCTATTGGCCCAACGTCCAGGTGGTTGCGGTGGCTAGGCGGTAAGCTCCTCTGCTCGAATCCAAGGCGCCGCGAGACGCTCGATCGCGTAAACCTGAGTGTTAAAGCAACCCTCCGAAGCCCGCGACCGCTGGGCGCGCTATGATCTTTCGAACCCTCACCGGGCGTACAGCGGACGCCGGTGGTACCGGGTGTGCAAGAGCTTGTGGGCCCGCTCGCTCAACGGCGCGCCGAGATACTCGGCATACAACTGCTGGATATAGGGATTCTGATGCGAGCAGCGTTTCTCCCGCATCGCGTCGTCCTGGTAAATGCCCGACGCGCGACGTCGCCGCACGTCGTCGTCGGCACCGTAGGGTTGGCCTCCTCCACCGACGCATCCGCCGCGGCAGGCCATGACCTCGATGAAGTGGTAGGCCGGCTCTTCGCCGCGTGCTCGAGTCTCTCGCACGCGGTTGAGGACGGTCTCGATATTGCCCATCCAGTGGGCCGCCGCCACGCGGATGGTCCGCCCACCGATTTCCACCGTGGCTTCCTTGACGCCGTCAAGCCCGCGAATAGCGGTGAAGTTTACGTCGGTCAGCTCGCGGCGAGTGATGAGGTAATGCGCAGTGCGCAGCGCCGCCTCCATCACGCCCCCCGTGGCGCCAAAGATCACCCCGGCCCCCGTGTAGTAGCCCAGAATGGAGTCGGCCTCCTCGTCCGGAAGCTCCACAAAGTCAATTCCGCACTCCTTGATCATGCGTGCGAGCTCGCGCGTGGTCAGTGACACGTTCACGTAAGGTCGTTCGCCATCGAACATTTCGCGCGATCGGATGATTTCGAATTTTTTCGCCGTGCACGGCATGATCGAGACCATGTAGATCTTCGCCGGATCCAGCCCCATTCGTTCGGCGTAGTACGTCTTGGCCATCGCGGCCAACATCGCATGGGGAGACTTCGCCGTGGAGAAGTTCTCGATGAAATCGGGGGCATACTTCTCCATGTAGTCCGTCCACGCTGGACAGCAACTGGTGATCAGCGGCAGGGGGCCCGTGCTGTGGAGCAACCGCTGCACGAACTCGGTGGCTTCCTCCATGATGGTCAGATCGGCTCCGAAGGTTGTGTCGAACACGGCCCGGAAACCGAGCCGCCGGAGGGCTGCGTAGATCTTGCCGGTGAGCACCGTGCCAGGCTCATAGCCGAAGGCTTCTCCCAGCGCCACGCGGACGGCCGGCGCAATCTGCACCACGCAGTAAAGGTCCGGATTTTGCAATGCCCGCCACACGCGATCGGTCTCGTCGTACTCGTAAATCGCCCCCACTGGACAATGCGCGCTGCACTGTCCACAGCGGATGCACGGGCTCTCCGCTAATTTGATGTCCCCCGTCGGAGCCAGGCGCACGCCGTCGCCTCGGCCAACGAACGCGAGCGCCCACACGTTCTGCATCTGTTGGCACACAATCGCACACCGACCGCATTTCACGCACTTTTCCGAGTTCAGGACAATGGACCGCGTGGAATCGTCCACGGGCTGCGGTAGAACGCGAGGCTCGAACGGCACGGAGCGAATGCCAAAGTCCGCCGCCAAGCGCTGCAACTCGCAGTTTCCGTTCCGCGGGCACCGCAAGCAGTCGTTGGGGTGCGTGGACAAAATGAGCTGAAGGACCGACTTGCGGACCTGCACGATCTCCGGGTCGTGCGTAGTGATCTTCATCCCCGGCTCGATCGGCGTAGCGCACGCTCGCAGCATCTTCGTGCTGCCCTCGACTTTGACCACGCAAATGCCGCAGGCCGCCCAGGGCGGGAGATCTGGGTGGTAGCACAACCGCGGAATGCGCACGCCGATCTTTTCGGCGGCCTTGAGGATCGTGGTGCCTTCCGGCGCTTCGCATTCCATGCCGTTGATTTCCACACGTACCATCTTCGGGCTCACCATGGCTAAACTCCTCTACGAACGTTGAACCGCTCCAAACTTGCACACTTGGAAACACTCACCGCACTTGATGCAGCGGGTCAGATCGATGATATGGGGTTTCCGGCGTTCGCCACTGATGCAGTTGACCGGACATCGCCGAGCGCACAACGTACAGCCAATGCATTTGTCCGGCAGAATCGTGTACGTCACCAAGGCTCGACACCGCCCCGCGGGACAGCGGCGCTCTTTGATGTGTACCCGGTATTCGTCACCGAAATACCGTAGGCCGGACAGGACCGGGTTCGGCGCCGTTTGGCCCAACCCGCAGAGCGACGCCTTCTGCATCGCGGTGGCGACGGTTTGGATCTGCTCGATGTCCGCCACTGTGCCTCGTCCCTCGGCGATCTTGGTTAGGAGGTTGTACATCGTGCGCCCTCCGATCCGGCAGGGCGCGCACTTGCCGCAGGACTCGTCCACCGTGAACTCCAGGTAAAACTTGTTGACGTCCACGATGCAGTCGTCCTCGTCCATCACGATCATGCCCCCCGATCCCATGATCGACCCGAGCTTGGCCAAGGATTCGTAATCGATGGGCGTGTCGAGGAACTGCTCAGGGATCAGGCCGCCCGAGGGCCCCCCCGTTTGCACTGCTTTGAAGCGCTTGCCGCCTTTGATACCGCCCCCAATGTCGAAGATGATTTCCCGCAACGTGATGCCCATCGGCACCTCGATCAGCCCCGAGTTGTTCACTTTGCCCGTGAGGGCAAACACCTTCGTGCCTTTCGATGTCTCCGTACCGATCGACGCGAACCAGTCTCCACCTTTGAGAATGATCACCGGCACGTTGGCCAACGTCTCGACGTTATTGATGACCGTCGGGCGGCCCCACAGACCCCGCACGGCCGGATACGGTGGCCGTGGCACGGGCATCCCGCGCTTGCCTTCGATCGACGCGATCAATGCCGTTTCCTCGCCGCACACAAACGCACCGGCACCCAGCCGGATCTCGATGTCGAAATCGAAACCTCGGCCCAGGATATCCCGCCCCAGCAGCCCTAGTTCTCTCGCTTGCCGAATCGCGATATCCAGGCGATGGATCGCCAGAGGGTACTCCGCACGAACGTAGATGTACCCCTGATGGGCCCCCACCGCATAACCGGCGATGGCCATGGCCTCGAGGATCGAGTGCGGGTCGCCTTCCAGAGTGCTGCGGTCCATGTACGCCCCAGGATCACCCTCGTCGGCGTTGCAGATGATGTACTTCGTATCGGCCTCGACCGCTTTGGTGAACGACCACTTCTTCCATGTCGGGTACCCCGCCCCTCCCCGACCTCGAAGTCCTGAGCGACGGAGTTCCTCGATCACGTCCTCCGGTGTCATCTCGGTGAGCACGCGCGCCAAGGCCGCGTAGCCATCGCGCGCAATGTACTCATGGACGTTTTCCGGGTCGATGAGGCCGCAGTTGCGCAACACAATCCGAAGCTGCTTTTGATAGAAGGGGATATCGGTGACTGCGGCGGCCGGCGCGGGTCCGGAATACAGCAGACGACGGACCGGCCGACCCTTGACTAAATGCTCGGCCACGATCTCGTCGGCATCTGTGGGCTGCACCTTCACATAGAAGGATTCGTCGGGCAACACTTTGACCACCGGCCCCTGCGCGCAAAATCCAAAGCATCCGGTTCGGACCACCTGCACACGGTCGGCCAAACCATGCGCGCGCACGCCCTCGACCAGACGCTCGTACATGGCCCGGCTATGGCACGAATCGCACGCCGTGCCGGCACACACAAGAACAAACTGGGTATACGCCATGGCGATCTCACTTTCCTGGGCGGGCCGGCGGCGACATCAAGTCGGGAGCTGGCCGATCGTAGACGTGGTCGTCTAGTAACTTGTGTCCCAACACGTGCTCCTCCACGATACGCCGTGCGACTTCCGGCGTCACCTTGCCGTAAATCACCTCAGGCATCCCCGGAATCCGCACCTCCACGGTGGGCTCCGAATGGCACAAGCCCATGCACCCGGTGGGACGAACGCGCACGTTGGAAAGGCCGTGGCGGTTCAGTTCCTCCACCAGCGCGCTCATGGCCTCGCGCGCGCCGGCCGCCAACCCACACGTGCCCATGCCCACAATGATGTCCCCGCCCGAAGTATCCGCTTCCCGTCGGACGAGTTCTGCGCGAGCTCGTTCGCGCAGTTCCCGAAGTTCCTCCAGAGTGATCTTGCCCATGACACATTCCCTTCTATGTTGGCGTTCCCACCCAAGGAGACTCGGCGGGATGCGCCGACAGTTGGCGCTCCAAGATGGACAGCTTTTCGCGCAACTGCGCCAACCCGCCTGCCGTCCGAGGGTCCATGGCCAAATTCAACGAATCCACCTCGTATGCGGTCCCGTCGCGTTCATGACGAACGCGGAGTACGGCCCCCGCGTGGGCGGCCGCGGCAACGGCCTGAGCCATCGCGCCCGCCCAATCCCCGTCCGGCGGCGCGTCGGGATTGGACCGATCGAGGACCCACCACACGCTGGTACCGCGTCCTGGCTCCGAGCTCAGCTCGAACTCACCTCCCGCTTGCCGGACCGTGTGGGCCAGCAAGGGCAACCCCAAATGAACCCGCCGAGATGGGTGCTTCCGAGGGTCTCCCGGGACGAACGGATCCAACGCGCTACGCACCTGTTCCTCACTCATGCCCTGACCGTCATCGGCGACGCACACTTCCAAGCGCGAGCCATGCTCGACGATCTCGATCGCGATCGCCCTGGCGCTGGCTTCCAACGCGTTCGCAACGAGTTCCGCCAACCAATCGCTGGACGTCGCGTGCATTAGGCCCCCCGATGCCGTGCCACAATGTCCGCCAGTTGATCTTTCGTCAGGCGTCCGTACACCTGGCCATCCACCGTGAGGACCGGAGCCAGACCGCAGCATCCGATGCAACGAACCGCCTCCAAAGAAAACTCTCCGTCCGGTGTGGTTTGATTCAGGCCAATACCCAGAATGGTTTCCAGCTCTTTGATCAAATCCTCGCCGCCCTTCAGGTAGCACGCGGTTCCCATGCACACCGCAATCTGGTGACGGCCGGGCTTGCGAAGCTTGAAAAAGTGGTAGAACGTGATCACGCCGTAAATTTTGGCGAGCGGCACACGAAGCCGTGCAGCGACCTCAAAGGCCACGTCCCGCGGCACGTACCCGTAGTGCTCTTGGACTTTATGCAGAACCATGATCAAGTTCCCGGGCTTGTCCTTCCACTCCTCGATAAACTTCGCCACCGGCTCCGGCAGCTCGATCGAGCGGTCCGGCAAGCTCGTAATCTCAGTCTCTTCGTGCATGGCTCACCTCGTTCAATGTTACGCCTGGTACATGTGAAGAACGGCACAATGCTAGCACTTTCTGGCGGCGAATCAAGAACTTCGAGGCGCGTAAAGTGCAGAATTGGTAGCGTAGATCAGCCCATCAATCACATAAAGTCTTGACTTACCTTGCATCTTCCGTGTATATTGTGCACGAAATGAAATCCAGGAGACCAACCATGGGTGCAACAAAAGAAGTCGTGGTCCGCCTCGCCAAATACAAAAACGTGCTGGAAAAACTGCGCTCGCTCGGCTTCGTCAAGGTGTTTTCCGACAACCTCGCTGACGCCGTGGGTGTCTCCCCCGCGTTGGTGAGGAAAGATTTTTCGATGTTCGGCATCACTGGCAAGAAACGGGGCGGATACCAACTGGATGACCTGATCACCCAGCTGAACCGAATTCTCGGCGGCGACGAGGTCCAGCGCGTCATCGTGGTCGGCTGCGGGAAAATCGGCTCGGCGTTAATGCAGTACCGAGGGTTCGCCCGGGAACGAATCCGCATCGTGGCGGGCTTCGACGTGGATCCCGCGAAGATCGACCCGAACGCTCCCATCCCCATCCGGGACATCAGCGAGCTTCCGTACGTGGTCAAGAGCGAAAAGATCAAAGTCGCCATCCTTACCGTGCCGGAATCCGCCGCTGCGCAAGTGGCCGACATGCTCGTAGCGGCGGGAGTGCGCGGCATCCTCAACTTCGCACCCATTCTCCTCAAAAGCCAGCAGAACGTCGTGATCCACAATATCAACATCGCGCTGGAACTGGAAAACCTATTCTGCCTTCTGCGGTTCGCAGAGTCGGAAGGAGAGCGGAACCGATGATGAACTTCGATGACGTCCGAGACATCCTGAACGCGGAATGGATCGCCGGCCAGCGTCAAATCGGCCGTGCAATCACCGGCGTGGTGGCTTCGGATCTGATGAGCGACCTCCTTACGCTCGGACGGCCGGGGTGTCTCGTGCTGACTTCGCTGGCATCCGACCAAGCGGTTCGCACGGCCGACCTCGTGGGCGCCGCGGGAGTGGTGGTGGTCAATGGCAAACCCCTGCCGACCAGCATGGCCGAGCTGGCAGAACAACTCGAACTACCTTTGCTACGGACCTCCATGCGGATGTTCGAAGCTTGTTGCGCACTTTGGCAAGCCGGCGTGAGGTCGGCGTAAGGATGGTCGCGTGGCAGTTCTGCCCATCCTCTCCGAGCAAACCCCCTGGGTCCTCCAAGACCTCCTGTTCCGGCTCAAGGTCCGCGATGTCATGACGCCAGATGTGATCACGGTCCGGCGGTCGGACCGCATGCGCTACGCGCAGGCACTTATGAAGGTTCACCGCATCACGGGCGTACCTGTCGCCGAACAAGGCCGGTTGTTCGGGATCGTCAGCATGGACGACATCATCACCGCGCTCGAACGCGGGACCATCGACGAGCCCGTCGAAGCCCACATGACCACCCAAGTCGTGGTGCTGGAAGCCGATATGCCGCTCTCGTTCGGGGCTTCGTACTTTGAAAAATATCGGTTCGGGCGCTTCCCAGTGCTGGACCGTGACGGCCGGCTCTGTGGCATCCTCACCAGCCGCGACATCAGCGCGTCGCTGTTGATCGAGCTCTACAAGGAATACTGCCGGCTGGAAGCCCAGATCCCCACGCCCACGCCTCGATCGGCACCGAGCCAAACCCTGAGCATCCGCGTGCGCCGATACGACTTCGAGTCTGCCGGTCGTGGCGCTCACGAAATCAAGAAAGCCCTTCTCGCACGGGGCATCCCTGCGGAGATCGTGCGACGAGCTGGCATTGCGGCGTACGAAATGGAAATGAACCTGGTCGTCCACTCGGTTGGCGGCGAGCTTTCGGCCCACATCGAAGACGGACAGATCGAACTGATCGCCACGGACGATGGCCCTGGAATCGAGGACGTCGAACTGGCCATGCAAGACGGCTATTCGACCGCCAGCGAGTGGATCCGCTCGCTCGGGTTCGGCGCAGGGATGGGTCTGGGGAACATTCGCCGTGTGTCCGACGAATTCTCCATCACCTCCGCGCCTGGCCAGGGCACCAAAGTCCGCGCAATCATCCGATGGCAAGTTCCTGCGGGGGGAACTCCCACGCCATGACAACGCTCCGTGAGCTGTTAGCGGCGCTCCCGAATGGCGAAATCCTCGTGCCGGGTCCCTCCGATGCTACGATCACCACCGGCTACACTTCGGACCTCTTGAGCGATGTCTTGGGCCACGCACCCCCGGATAGTGTATGGATCACGATTCAGGCGCACCGCACCAGCGTGGCGGTCGCGGTGGGTGTAGGCATTCGCGGAATCCTCTTGGCTCATTACCGCGCTCCGCCTCCGGAGATGATCGAGGCCGCACGCACGGAGGGCGTTGCCCTGGCCAGGTTTCCCGCCAACCAGTTCGAGTTATCCTGGCGCGTCCAGAAAATTCTTTCACGGGACCGCCCGGCCTCCGGATGAAGCTTGACCTGCACATTCACACCTGCCTCTCCCCTTGCGCCGACCTACGCATGGGGCCGCGAGCAATTTTGGAACGAGCCCGCGCGGTCGGCCTGGACTTGATCGGAGTGGTGGACCACAACTGTGCGCGGAACGCTTCCGCGTTCGCCGCACTGCCCCACCCAGCCCCGGCGCGTATCTACGGCGTCGAGGTCACGACGGTCGAGGAGCTTCATGTCTTGGCATTGTTCGGGTCCGAGCGTACCGCAATCGAGTTTGGTAACTCGGTGTACCAACGTTTGGTGCCAGTGCCGACCCACGCACTGGAGGAGGCAATCCAGCCCGTGGTCAACGAACACGAGGAAGTTTTGGAGCTGCTGGGCCAGTGGCTCGGCGCGCCTACGGATTGGCCGCTCTCAGATCTCTGCCAAGCGATTCACAACGTCGATGGGTTGTGCATCCCATCCCATGTGGATCGGCCCGCCCATGGGTTGTTGTCCCAACTGGGATCTGTGCCCGACCTCCCATTCGACGCGCTCGAGGTCACCCCAAAGTACAACCTCCAACGCGATCCCGTGAAGCTCCGGGGCCGCTGGGCATTGATTTTCAGCAGCGACGCCCACTCCCCCGAAGAGATCGGACGATGGTGGACTGAACTGCCGTGCGACGCCGTTATGCCAATCGCACGGCTCCGTGACGCGCTACGGGAACTGGCTTCTGCCCAAGCACGCGATCCCTTCGCGGGACGTCCGGTACGTGGGATGCGGGACGAAGCCTAGCTCGTGGTTGCACTTCCGCATTGCAACGAGGCCGGGAATTCCTTTGCGCCCACGCGCCAGGCAGGCCACATGGGCACCGCCGAGGAAACCCGAGCGC
>CAACVY010000065.1 GCA_900661335.1 uncultured bacterium
GCCCTCTGGCAGTCGGGCCACGGCCGCTTCGGCGGCGTGGAGCGAGGGTACGTCGAGCGCCACAATCAATTCGGGTTGAGAGTTCATTGGGTTCCTTTCACCCGGCGGCCATGTTCCATTCGATCAGTCGCCGGCGAGCGTAGTCGGCTTCCTCGCCTTCCTGCACCGTTGCAAGAAATTGGCGGTAGTGTCGGGCCGCCTCGAGCCGCCGGCCAAGCAGTTCATATGAGCGGCCCTTGTAGAAGACCGTCATCGGGTTGCCAGGGAGCCGGCGCCCGTACTCCGTGAAGCAATGGAGCGCGTGCTCACCGTCCCGCAGCGCTAGCGCGGTGCGCCCGAGTACGTACAGTGCCATGGGCTCGTCGGGATCTGATTGACGCGCTTGTTCGGCCCACCGTCGAGCTTCGGCGGGGCGATCGCGCGCGAGCAAACAGAGGCTGGTTTTCAGTAACGCTTCGTAGTCGTCGGGACACACGCGCAGCGCGGTGCGGTACGCTTCCTCCGCGGTGGCCAGGTCGCCCCGCCCCAGGGCCTCGTCGCCTCGTTGGATCGCTTCGATCCCTGGCCGTTGGGCGCGAAGGGATGCGGTTCGGTCCATGAACCGTTCGCGGTGGAGCGACGCGTTCGCCGCGTCGGCATAGGTGCGCGCGCGTTCCGCCGCGGTATCGCGTCGTTCTCGGCTCATGGGATGCGTGGAGAACATGACCTCCAGCGCGGAGGGTGTGCGCCGCTCTTGTTGGACGAGCAGATCCATGAGTTGCACCATACCGGCGGGGGAGTAACCGGCCCGCACCATGTACTCCATCCCCAGCGTATCGGCCTGCCGCTCATCTTCTCGGCTATACCGAGCCAAGAGAAGTCCCGCACCAAGTCCACCCAGGCCGGCGATCATGGCGGCGGTGCGGCGATGCCGGGATTGTTCAAGTGCCACCGCCGCGCTCGCCAACAGCACTTGGGTGATCAACGCCGTGGTCATCTGTCGCGCGGCATGGCGCGCACACACGTGCCCGATCTCGTGACCGAGCAGTGCCGCCAGTTGCGCCTCGTTGTCGAGGTGGACGAGAATGCCCCGCGTGGCCGCAATACTGCCGCCCGGGAAGGCGTAGGCGTTGACATAGGACGCGCGTACGACGCGAAAGCTGTAGGGCATCGTGGGACGATGGCTCACGAGCGCCAAACGCTGTCCAACCTCCGCGACGTAGCTTTGAACCCCTGGATCCTTTAGCGCGCCGTAGTCTGCCGAGAATTGGTGCGGTGCATACTGTTGGTCGATGGCAAGCTCGTCAGCGGGGGAGACTAGCGAAAACTCGCGGCGGCCGGTGACGGGGTTTGTTACGCAGCCGACGAGTGTTCCAGCGGCCGCGGAGGCACCGGCGGCAAGCATCCGGCGACGGGTCCACTGGGGCGGCGCGGCACGGTGGCGCGTCGCGCGTGCCGTCCAATCCTTGGACGGCGGAGTGCTCGGGGCGTCCAACCCTTGGAAACCATTCACGGTGTCACTCTCCGATGATCTTGATGAGCACCCGTTTGGGACGGCGGCCGTCGAACTCGCCGTAGAAAATTTGTTCCCACGGGCCGAAGTCGAGCCGACCGTTCGTGATGGCTACCACTACCTCGCGGCCCATGAGTTGCCGTTTGAGGTGCGCGTCCGCGTTGTCCTCGTACGTATTGTGGGCGTACTGATCGTACGGCTTTTCCGGGGCCAATTTTTCGAGCCACCGTTCAAAGTCTTGATGGAGTCCGCGTTCATCGTCGTTAATGAACACGCTGGCGGTGATGTGCATGGCATTGACCAAACACAGTCCTTCTCTTACGCCACTTTCGCGGACCGCCGCTTCCACCTGGGGGGTGATGTTGATAAACGCGCGGCGGGTCGGGGTATGGAACGTCAGCTCTTTCCGATAGGATTTCATGCCCATCTCGACCTCCTGTGGAACGCGATGGTCATGGGTATAGCCGTTGGATGATCCATCGTCCATCCGGGGTGCGTTCGTATCGAAATCGGTCGTGCAGGCGATAGGGGCGGCCCTGCCAGAACTCATAGGTGTCGGGGACTAGCCGGAAGCCACCCCAATGAGGGGGCAAGGGCACAGGCCGGCCTCGGAACTGCTGCTGGTACTCGCGGTAGCGCGCCATGAACGCTGCGCGTGATTCCAGCGGTTGGCTTTGGTGCGATGCCCAGGCGCCGATTTGACTGCCGCGGCTGCGCGTGGCGAAGTAGGCTTCCGCCTCTTCGCGGGGCATAGGGTCCACACGACCTTCGATGCGGACTTGCCGGATCAGTTCGTTCCAGTGGAAGGTCATCGCTGCGTAGGGTACGCGCCGCAGCTCCTCCGCTTTTCGGCCGACTACGTGCGTGTAGAAGACGAACCCTCGCTCATCGGCGCCTTTGAGCAGCATCATGCGAGCGGAAGGACGCCCATTTAGCCCCACAGTGGAGAGGCAAAATGAGGTAGGCCAGAAGCACCGCGCGCGTTGTGCGAATCGAAACCAGCGTTGGAACTGCCGAAGGGGATCCGGGTCCAGATCCCGTTCATCCAATCCCCACAGCAGCCCGGACAACGAACACAGTCGAGTCCACCACGACATGCCGGTAACTATACCACACCGGCCGCGGGTTCCGGGCTTGGCCACGAGCCCAAGTGGGCGGTTCAGCGCAATTCGATCCGGTAGGCCTCGCAGTCTTCATCGTGTCGCAGCACAAGCCAACCGTCACGAATCTCGACGGCCCCAGGCGGAACCGGGCGTGGTCCTTCCCGGGTTTCGACCGTCACGCGGGAGATTCGAGAAGTGTCGAGCCCGATGGCGGCGCATTGAACGCGCAGCTGGAAGGAAGGTTGGTCCGGCAGCGGAATGATACGCCATTCGGACCGATCGGCTTGGAGCCGCACGGCACCGTCGGTACTGATCCAACCGAGATCCACCTGCGTGCCGGGCGGGTTTAAGCCGAGGTCGGGCTGGACCGATTTGGGGGGCTCGATACGCACGGCCAGTCCGGTGGGAGTGGCCTGAATGTTCCATGTGCCGACCCAACTGCGTTGCTCGCCATCGTCATGGCCTCGAATCGCCCAACGGGATCGGCGGTCGTAGAGGCCTACGAGCATGGCGACTTCGCCGGACCACGCGGCGGGGATGTGAAACGTTCGCACGTGCGACACCTGGCCCCTCCAGCTCTCTGTCGGCGTGGGCGGGATGAAGTCGTCCTGGCCGAGAATCGCGCCGGCCGGAGCGCCTTGGGTGAGGGACACGAAATGAACAAAGACGCGGCCATCGTGGCGCAGCCGTCCCTGGACTTCCCACTGCAGCTCGTACTTCACCGTACGGTTGCTCACGAGCGTGAGGGACACGAGGCGCGGTTCGACGGGCAGACGCTTCGCCGGACGGTCCATGGGCTCGGTACGCGCGTTGAGATAAAATGCGCGGGGGCTTCGTGCCCACTCGATTCGATGGCCGTTGGGGAGACGTTGAACTGCGGCGGTGACCAGCGGTGTCATTGCGATCCATCCGAACTTGGGCAAGACTACGTCGCCCACGGCCCAGTCCTCCGCCCCCTGGTTGACCCACACGCGTGCACCGTGGTCCCACTGAACCACCTGTCGGTGAATCTGGCCGTCGGAAAAACTGTGACCTACGATGCGCCGCAAGGCGAGGGAGCGTGCGACGTCGGCCAGGAGCCAGTACTTGCGCACGGCGGCACGGCCCCAGGAGCCTGCATCCGTCATTGGGCCGTGGCCGGCCAGCACTTCGGCGGCCAAGTACTCATCGCTGTTGATGCCATGAGCCGCTCGGCCGAGCCCACCTTCGAACCGACCCGAGTAGCCGGCCCCGTAGAGAACAAAGCGGTCATGGTGCGCGCTGTCCATCCAAGGTACTCGCGCCCATGATTCGCATGGCAGGTAGGTCGCAAACGCAACATGGCGTGCCGACGTCAATCGAAGCCATTGGCAGTCTGCGCCGTCCAAGTGGCCAATGAGATGGTCATGGCCGGCTTCGGAGGTGGTGGGCGCACCATCGAGCGCCCGCCGAATGTAATCGAAGGCGGCCGCCCATCCGTCGCGCATTTCGACCGGCGCGTGCCAACGTCCTTCGTGGTCATACCACTCACCGCAGGGTTGCGAGGCGAACACATCGACGAAGCTCAGCGTGGGGGACACGCCCTCGCGGATCCAACGGTAGTTGCGTTCCACGAAGGGCAAGATGCAATCCGGTCGCCACTTGAACGAACGCGCGTCGCGCGACTCGTTGTACCACGCCAGATGAGGACGGCCGTCGGCACTGAAATAGACGCGGCGGTAGGAGAAGCCACTCGCATCCGGATAGAAGTCGATGTAGTTGTCGTGCAGTCCCCAGAGGATGCCGTGGCGCCGGCAGAGCTCGCCCAAGCGGCGCAGCTCTTCCACCGTGCCGACCGCGGGGTTGGGAGGCCAAATGTCGGGCAGCCGGTAGTCGTAGCCCCACCGTTGCCAGTTGTGAATGATCAGCGCAGAGTTGGTTAGCCCATAGCGGATCATGCGGTGCAGGTTCGTTTCGATGTCCATGAAGCGACCGCCCCAAATGTCGAAGACGAATCGGCCTGCCAGCCGGGCGACGGAGGGGGCCGCGGGCCGGCGGTCCACGGCGTGCCACGCGCGGGCGCATGCCATGGCGTTCGTGCCCGGGATCAGGGCCAGGCTGGTCTCGCCGACCACCTCCAATGTGTACATCCTCTGGCTGGGATCCACACGCAGTGCTTGGGGAGGCGTGAGTGCTCCGACCAGTGCCGCGGCGCCCGGGGCGAACTCGAATCCCACAAAGCTGCTGGCCAGGTTATGACCTCCGGCGTACTGGCGAAAGGATCCGGGATGGACGACCACGTATCCATGACCCCAGTACACGTGGGAGGCCAGCGCGTTCCAGGGACCCAGACTACACCGGCTGATCCGGCGCGGGCACTGGACGTCTAGGCAGAGGGCAGGTCCCTGGGTCCGTACACGCACGGTGAGCGGGAATTCTCCGCGGTGGTCTACTAGGTCGTGCCGAACTTCCCAGCCGCTCGAGGTCCGCCGTGGTTGCACGCCGCGGCACAAGATGGCCATGGGGCCATGTCCCACAGGTTGTCCCTCGACCTCGATGCGGAGCCCGGACACGACCAGCGGCGCCTGCTGGAGAGGTGCCAGGGCCACGGCGCCGTCGAGCAGTCCGAGTTCGCCGAACGCAACGGCCACCGCCGCACCGCCGTATTCCTGGTCAGGGATGCGCCAGGCACACACATCTTCGCCCACCGGCTTGTTTTGTAGGATGGCGAGGACGGCCTGCTGGGCCCGTTCGGCTGTGTTGGAAGACGAAGAGGTTCGGTTGGCTATCCACTCGCGTGCACGCCCGACTACCAACCGCGGCGCGGCCCAGGCGGATTGGTCGAATGCGGTGTTTCGTGCCGGCCCGGGGTCGTTTTCCAAGTGGATCCAGACGGTCGAGTTCGTCCAGCGCGTCAAATCCACGCGATGCTCTCGCCAGGTCCGATGCGTGCACAGCTCTTCAAATGCGACCTCTTCCCGCGGTTCGGGAGCCACGTGCTGTACGATCACGCGGTGCCGAACACCGTCGCTCTGTTGTCCCGGTCGCTCACCCGAGTGCACGATGGCCGTCGCGAACCACAACTCCACAGGTCCCTCTGGGGGGAGGTGGACCCGCCATTCCACCCAGCACCGCCCCGGTTTGGGCACATAGGGCACATGCATAGTGAAGGCGGGCGTAAGTTCGTCAATCCATTGCTGGCCGAGGGATGCACGCGAGGTTGGGTCGCTGCCGGTCCACCCCAGCGCGTGGTGGGTCGCACTAGTTTCGCCGTCCCACTGCCATCCGAACCGGAAGTTCCGGTCGGTCCAGAGCGGCACCACTCGATCCGGATGCACCTCGAGCGGGGGCGGCGGTTCGGTGGACTTCGATGGGGGGGATGGAGGGTGTTGCACTTCGAAAATCCGGACCAAGCGCAGGGGTTCTCCCTCTGCCGGAGCTTCCGGAGCGATGCGCACGTGAATCGGGTACAGTGCGTTAAACACAAATGGACCGCTGTGGACGTTGAACGTCACCGCAGTTGTGGCGCGTGGGGAAAGAACGACCGGCGTGTTCGAAGGTCCGGTTGCCACCCAATCGTCGACCAAGTCCAACAACTCGATGCGGCCAGACCAAACATTGGGCGAGCGGTTGGAAAGCGAGACGGTGACAGCCACTGGGCTGTGGGGATTCGTTACGGTGGGGATCGGCTCGATGCGTGCCCAGAGTCCACTTTGTTCACCCTCGTACCCTGACCAGCCATAGACGGTGACAAGCGTGGTAGCGTACCAGAGCGCTAGCGTGGGACGTGAGACCATGACAGATTCTCCTTGTCGCGCTCGTCCAGCATACCTCAGTTGGGTCGGATCGCAAGGACCTCGGTCTGCGATCGCACGCGCTGCGGCTGCCGGGCTGAAGGCGAACTATTCGCCGGCATGGGGCGTCGAACTCTGTGGGTGATGTTTCCATCCTCTTCAAGGCGCCTCCAGGATCAGAAGGACCCGAGACGGGGGTAGTCAGCCCAGCGTTTTGGAACACTTAGATGCGGCGGTTCGATCCAGCCAGCCGCGCGCCGGCATGTGCGATATCCCCGCGATGCAAATGAGTTCGACCATGGGACCCTTGTGGATTTGGCTCGCTTCGCGCAGATGCCCTGGCACTGCGGCGAGAACCGTCACCCATGGGGCCCGCGTGGAATCTGTTCAGTGCGTGCCATAGCCTCGTTCTTCTTAGCCGCTCCCAAGGGGATCGCGCGTGAGCATACGAGGATCGCGATGGCCCTGCATCAGATGGCGACGGACCCCATGAGGATGTACAGATCCCCAGAAGCCAAGCGCGCCATGCAGTCCAAGGGCGGGCTCTTCTCACTGTGGTAGAGGACCACCACTCGATCACCCTGGTCCGAAAGCCCGCGTTGTGTCGGCGCTGCAGTGTCGGACCCAGCGTACGCGTCATCCCTCGCACACGACGGTAACCACCGGCTCCGGTTGGATGGTTGACATGGGCTTGGGCCACGCTCATGATGCCCTGGGAGCGCAGGTGATAGAAAGGTTCAAGCTCAGTGATTCTCAGGCCCGACAGCAGCGGGTTGGCGGGGGGAAATACTTCAGAGTCGCGTGGGTATCGGCAGCGCTGGCGCTCTTGTTGGCGATCCCGGCAGCGCTGGGTGTTCGCTCATCGGTGACGTCCGCTCCGATTGCGCGGCAACTGCCGCTGAAGGTAGCGTTGGACGACGACTATCCGCCCTACGTGTTTCGCGATGAGGACGGGCGGCTCACCGGATATTTGCCCGAGTACTGGGAGCTTTGGTCGCGAAAGACGGGCGTTCGCGTGGTCTTGTTGGCGACCAACTGGCACATTGCGCAGCGGTTACTGGACGAAGGCCATGCGGAAGTGTTGGACACCGTGTTTCGGACACCGGAACGAGAACGCAAATGGAGTTTCAGCCCGCCGTACGCTACGATTGAGGTTCCCATCATTGTCCACAAGGACATCGGTGGGATCACGGACATCCGGTCGCTTCAGGGATTTGTCGTCGGGGCGAAGGCCGGCGACGCGGTCATTTCGCGCCTTCGCGATCACGGCGTGACGGCCATCCGCGAATACCCCAGCTATGACGCGGTGTTGAACGCGGCTAGTTCCGGCGAAGTGCGGGTGTGGAGTGTGGATGTCCCTCCAGCCGCCTACTACCTTCACAAACGGCAGATGGCCGATCAATTTCGAGTGGCGTTAATCCTCTACACGGGGCAGTTCCACCGGGCCGTGGTTCGAGGTAGGGAGGACCTTTTAGAGTTGTTGGCCGATGGCCAGCGGCGATTGCGTCCGTCGGAGGACCAAGCACTTCGGGATCGGTGGTTCGGAAAACGTATCGGCCCATGGGTCTGGCCTCGGGCGGTGGTGTACATTCTCGGGGGTTTGGCGGGTACGGCCTCAGTTCTGGGCCTGTTCGTGTGGATACTCCGACGGGAGGTTCGGCGAAAGACCGAAGAGCTTTCCTCTGCGCTCGAAAGTCGCACTGCGCTTGCGGAACGCTTGCAAGAGATCTTCCGTGCTGCGCCGGTCGCGTTGGGGATTGTGCGCCGGCGGACGTTTTTGCAGGTGAACGACAAGATGGTCGAATTGACCGGCTACGCTCGCGACGAGTTGATCGGCCGATCGGCGCGGTTGTTGTACCCGAACGACGCGGAATATGAGCGGGTCGGTCGAGAAAAGTACGAGCAAATCCGGCGGACGGGTTTGGGGACGATCGAAACGGTGTGGCGCCGAAAAGATGGCGCATTACGGAACATCCTGCTCTCTTCCTGCTCGTCGCATCCAGAACGACCGGATGCCGAGGTCACGTTCACTGCAGTGGATATCACAGATTTTCGGCGGGTCGAACAGGAATTACGCACCTCGCAAGAGGAGTTGGCGGGATTGATCGCCAATTTGCCCGGCATGGTCTATCGGACACGGCTGGACGCGCCATGGCGAGTTTCGTATGCCAGCGAGGGCGCACTGGAAGTCCTGGGGGTTCCTGCGCGCGACCTCACGGAGCGTGAATCGTTATTGGATCTTGTCCACCCCGATGACCGTGACCAGGTGGATGCCTCGCGTCGGCAAAGCTTGACGGAACGGGGTTGGTGGGATGGCCAGTACCGAATTCAGCATGCGTCGGGGGAGCTTCGTTGGGTCTGGGACCGTGTGCGATGCGTGTCCGAATCGGAGGCCACGGACCAAGAAGTTATCGGCTACATGACGGACGTGACGAATGTGCGATCCACGACCGAACGGATGCTACAGCTGGAACGGGAGCTGCTGGAGTCCCAAAAGCGCGAGAGCCTCGGGCTGATGGCGGCGAGCATCGCCCACGACTTCAACAATATTCTGACGGTCGCGTTGGGCCATTGGACTCTGGCCATGGACTTGTTACCGGCCGAGTCTCGCGCTCGCTCGGAGTTGGCGGCCCTCGAGGCGGCCGTGCGTCGCGCCGCCGACATCACCCGGCAGTTGCTGGTGTTTGTGGGCCGCGCGCGGCCCCAGAAGGCGCCGGTGGATCTTTCCAAGCTGGTGCATGAAACTCTTCAAATGCTGCGCGTCGGAATTTCGAGGAAGATTTCGTTGGTGGTGGATGTCCAAGGCGAATTGCCCCTGATTTGGGCGGACCGTACACAAGTGCAGCAGGTGATTTTGAACCTCGTGTTGAATGGGGCCGAAGCAGTGGGGGAGGCTTCGGGAACCGTGACGGTCACCCTCCGCGCGGTGGATCTGACCGCGGAACATCTGAAGAGGGTTCGAATCCGATGCGATCGTCAGCCTGGTCGCTACGTACTCTTAGAAGTGCGCGACACTGGATGCGGGATGTCGCCTTCCCAATTGGAACGCTTGTTCGAACCGTTCTTTTCCACTAAGCAGTTGGGTCGGGGGTTGGGGCTGGCATCCGTGTTCGGCGTCGTCCGGGGGCATGCAGGACTTCTCGATGTCGAAAGTGCGCCCGGCCGCGGAACCGCGTTTCGCGTCTACTTCCCCGCCGAAGAAGTCGAACGGCCGGCCGAAGAAATCGCGTGGAGCCAGACTGGGCTGCCGGAAGTTCTTTCCGGACGCGTGTTGGTCGTGGACGACGAAGATGGCGTACGCACGGTTACGGCGCACATTTTGGGCCGGATGGGGTTGGAGGTGCTCCAAGCGGCCAGCGGCATGGCCGCGATCGAACTGATTCGACATGAGTCCAAGGGCCTCCGGGCCGTGTTGTTAGATTTGACCATGCCCGAGATGGACGGAATCGAAGCGTTCCGGCACATTTCCGCGGTGGCGCCGGAAGTTCCGGTGATTCTTTGCTCGGGTTTCGACGAACAGGACATGGCGGAGCGATTCGGCGGCCTTGGGTTTGCGGCCTTTCTCCACAAGCCGTTCGATGTGGCCGCGCTGCGACGGGCGTTACACGCGGCGTTCCGCAAGGCCGGGTCGTCGGTGGACACAGCCAAGCCCTAACGAAGCCGTGAACCACTCCGCACTCGACCTGCGAGCGGCAGCGCAGCGATCGAACCGACCGGCCGTTGTCCGCAGGGCACGACGGCTGGACGTGTCTGAATGCGATCAGGGTTGGACACGCACGCGATAAAACCGGACCGGGGCAGAGTTGGTGTCCGTGACCGTTTCGGTGTGCCCTGTACCTGAGATCGTGGCCAGCGGAGCCCAAGCGCTTGCGGTCAGCTGGGTGCTGACTTCCAAGACGTTGGTCAGCCCGGCCGCGCTGGTCCACTGCACAACTCGTGCGGCGGAGGTGAGCGAGGCGATCGAGACTCGGAGAGGGAACACATCGCAGTAGATCAGATTTCCAAGGGAGGGCGCATTCGTACCTGCATAGTTGACAGGCAAGTCGCTAAAGGGTTCGCCCAAGTCCACGATCCCGTAGCCTTTGAAGAGGGAGTTCCAGAAATCCAGTAATCCATCCGGGTCCGCGATGATGCGGCCAAACACGGTGAAGCCACCGTTCTGCCCGTCAAGGATCGCGGAGTTGTCCGCCAAGTTGATGAAGAATTGACAGGTGGCCGAGTCGGGGTCATCGGGCACTTTGGCCATGGCGAGGGTGCCGCGAACATTGGACCGGATCGTGCCAGTCGAAAATTCGTTGGTCACAGTACCGAAGTGAGGCACCAGCTCCACCCCGGACAGATCCGGTGCGACGCGGAACCCGCCGCCTTGGATGACAAAGCCGGGCACCAAGCGGTGGAAAAACATATTCGAGTAGGAGCCCGATTCCATCAGACGAAGAAAATTAGCGACCGTCGCGGGTTTATCATCGAACAGCTCCACCTCCAGTCGCCCCACCGGGCCATAGCCGTAGACCCGGAGGTGGACCACAGTGCCGCTCAGGGCGCGGGCGGCCAACAACGCTATAAACCCAACTGATACCCATCGGATCGGGCCCCGGATTTTTCCCAGTACGTTCATATGGCTAGCTTAGGGGCCGGAGTAGCGGGAATGCAACTTGAGGTTCGGCTTCATCGAGCCCACGTGGTGCCCCCCCGTCGTCGCGCCACGCACCGCGGGCAGAAAGCTTTTGGCATTGGCGGTCAAGAGGGTTCGTGATAGTGTAGCGATACCTGCCGAGGTGACGCAGGAGAAAGGAGAACACACCATGTGCGAAAACGTCATGACCGCGAACCGTCTGCCCTTGATTGGGGAGCCCGCGCCGGCGTTCAAAGCACGGACGACCGAAGGTGAAATCGAATTTCCGAAATGCTTCCAGGGGAAGTGGGTGGTGTTTTTTTCCCACCCGGCGGATTTCACGCCGGTGTGCACCACCGAATTCATGACGTTTGCCACGCGGCAGAAAGAGTTCCGGAAGCGAAATTGTGAATTGCTCGGTCTTTCCATCGACAGCATCTATTCCCACATCGCTTGGCTGCGCACGATCAAGGAGAAAATCGAGTACAAGGGCATGAAAAATGTCGAGGTCACGTTTCCCGTGATCGAGGATCTTTCGATGAGCGTCGCAAAGGCGTACGGAATGCTACAGCCAGGTGCCAGCACGACGCAGGCGGTTCGAGCCGTGTTCATCATTGACCCGAAAGGGATCATCCGGGCCATTCTCTATTACCCGTTGTCGAACGGTCGGAACGTGGACGAGATCTTGCGCTTGTTGATCGCCCTGCAGACTACGGACCAACATGGCGTGGCGACTCCAGCAAATTGGCAGCCGGGGGATGACGTGATCGTGCCGCCCCCGGGGTCGTGCGGTGCGGCCAAGCAACGGGTAGAAAAGCCCGCCCCAGACGTCCGCTGTCTGGACTGGTTTTTGTGCCTCAAGAAATGTCCGAAGATCTGAGGGTGATGGGCATGCACGCGGTCGAGGAGGTCGGCCCTGGGGACCCGAGCACCGGCGGGTAGTGTTCCGGCACACGGCCTCCAACGGCGCGATGGGTTCTCGACTCCGCCCACGTCGAGGATCCCGACTGGCGCGGTTCCGCTCGAAGGGCTATAGTTCACTTGGGTCGGCGGTACGGGCCCAGAGGTGTCGGATGCCATTCGAGCAAGTCAAAGACGTGATCGAGCGCGCGAAAGCGTTCCATCGGCAGCTGGCGGAGAGGCTTCATCAGTGTGAAAAGGAAGCCGACCGCGAAAAGTTACGGATGGTCCTCGACTATCTTGCGGGGCACGAAGAGCGCATGGAGCAGCGCTTGGCTCAAATCGAGGCCGCGACGGCGTCCCAGATCTTGGCGACTTGGTACCAGTACCCGCCTGCGCCCGAGGTCGTCGAGCGCCTCGCGAAGATCGAGGTGCGGCCGGGCATGAGCCCATCGGACCTCGTATGCGCGGCTCTTCAGTTGGACGAACAACTGTTGAAACTCTACCGAGCTGCTGCGGACGCGGCCCCCACTCCGGTGGTTCGTGAGATGTTCGAAAGCTTGTTGGAAGAAGCCAAGCAAGAGCGGGCGCAGCTCGTGTTTGGGCTGTTCCAACCGGATGTCTAGCATGCCGCCTCATCCTCCTGGCCAAGGGATGGGGCTGCGACGGGGCTTGCGGGATGGCCACGGCCAGGTGGTTTGCTCATGGCGCCGCAAAGCGAGGGCAGGGCTCTGGGGGGAACGGGTGCTGGAAACGAGCTCTAGAAGGCCGGCTCCGTGGCCGCTGCGACCAGCTCGGACAGGCCCGACGAAGCGGGAACTTGGTTGACCCCGTATAGGGCGGCGGGTCGCGGGAGGTCGAGTGTGCCTTTTCTCCAGCCTTGTGCCTGCGATGGGCGGGTTAGTCGAGGCCCGCAGCGCGTAGCACTGCGCGCATCTTTTCTAGTCCGACTCGGGCGGCTTCAGCGGCGGGCAGTTTCCAGTAGGACTCGTTGAACAGTTCCAAGGATAGTGCGGGTCGGGCACCGTTGGCCACCATCGTTTGCAGCAATTCGCGCAGCGGTGCTATGCCATCTCCCGGCCAGACACGATCCGCATCGCGAATCGTTTCGCGGGGAGGGTTCTCGGGGTAATCGTTCATGTGGAACACTGCCAGCACCGACGGGCCAAACACGCGCATGGCGTGAGGTGAACTGCCGCCCTTGTAGATGTGAAATACGTCGGCCAACAGCGCGGTGTTAGGATGGCCGGTTCGCGCGAGCACATATGCGGCTTCCTCCAATCGCCGAAGGTTCGCCGAACCACCCCAGATTTCCAGTTGAGGGGTCACGCCCATCTCCCGTCCAAGCTCCGCCACCACTCGAAACCGGTCGGCGACGACATCGAGCGGGATGGAAGTTTCCGTGCGGTGGGCTCCGGCCGGTGGGGCGGCAATGTACCGTGCACCCAAGCGCGCCGTCCGGTCCATATCACGGCGCAATTGTTCCAATCCGGCTCGGCGAGTCTGGGGATCGTCCACGATCCACGAAGCAAACCCGATCGTGCCGACGATGGCCAATCCGTGGTCGGCGCATTC
>CAACVY010000121.1 GCA_900661335.1 uncultured bacterium
GTTGGCTTACTTCTGGCCATCCCGCTTGCCCTAGGCGCCGCGCTCTACACTAGCGAATTCATGGCGCCTAGGTGGCGAGGGGTCATCAAGCCGACGATCGAAATCATGGCTGCCCTTCCCAGCGTGGTGGTCGGGTTCTTGGCGGCGTTGGTGTTGGCTCCTTGGATTCAAACGCATTTGACCTCAGTTTTCGGCGCGACCATGGCCGTTCCAGCCGCTGTGATCATGATCGCTCAGGGCCGCTCAATTCTTCCATATTCGATCGCGATCCGCTGCGCGCGGTGGCGCGCAGGGGTCCTGGTACTCGGCATGGTTTTGGCCCTCTTGGTGTCGCCGGCCGTTGGTCGTTGGCTTGAACGGTACCTGTTTGCCGGGGACCTGATGCGCTGGTTGGATGGCCAAATCGGCACCCCCTGGGCGGGATGGTGGGGGCTTTTTCTCTTGCCCAGCGCTTTCGGAATCGCCTGGTGGGCTTCGCGTGCGGAACCTGTCTCGGAGCAAGCAGACTCCAAGGTTCGTCGGATATCATGGGGGGCCGCTCTCATGCGCTGGTTCCGCGAGCCCGTTCTTGTGGCGCTTGGCGCGGTCGCGCTGGCTTCCGTTATCGCGAGCATCTTGTCGTGGATTGGAGCCGATCTCCGTGGGTCGGTGATCGGGACCTACACGCAGCGCAATGCGGCGGTGGCGGGTCTGGCGCTGGGCTTTGCGGTGATTCCGATTGTGTTCACGGTGGCGGAGGATGCTCTGGCAGCGGTGCCGGTCCACTTGCGGTTGGCCTCGTTGAGTGCGGGGGCCACTCCTTGGCAAACCACGGTACGGATCGTGATGCCCTCTGCGGCCAGTGGGTTATTTTCGGCCGTGATGATTGGCCTCGGACGCGCAATCGGTGAAACAATGATCGTGTTGATGGTCGCCGGGAACACACCCTTGTTGGAGCTGAACATATTCTCCGGCGCGCGTACGCTTTCGGCTAACATTGCCGTTGAAATGCCCGAGGCGGTTGTGAACAGCACGCATTACCGAATCCTCTTTCTGTCCGCCCTCCTGCTCATGGTGATCACCGTGGCCATCAACACCGTGGCGGAATGGGTTCGCGCACGCACGCGAGCTCGTTTGCAGGAATTATGACGATGTCGCTCCCATCTCGTTCGAGCTCTGGCCCGAAAAAGCCCACCGTAGGCACGCGCAACCATGCGTATGGAGAACCTGGCTTGTGGTACGCAGCCAGCGGGCTCGTGCTGGCCCTGGCTATGTTGGCCGCTTTCATCGGGTGGATTCTGTACAGTGGCGTTACGACCTTCTGGCCCGGGCGTGTGGTCCAAGCCAAGCTCCACGACGGCTCTCGGCGGATGGGAGAGATCGTTCGGTTCGAATACTCTCGGGCCCCGGATGGCTCCACCCAACCGGCGTGGTTGCTTCGAACGGGCAACTTCGAGTTGACCCAAACCCACTTCACTTGGGTCCGCCAAAACGAGCTCGATCGGTTTGAAGAACCGTCGTGGGCGTGGGTGGTTGAGCGAGTGGAATGGGGCCGGTTCTACGGCATCCCGAAGGTGTTGTTGGTGGACGATCAGCCGATCGCGACCGAGCCGGAGACCATTTGGACGAAATTCAACGAACTACATCCCGATACCGTCGCTCGCCGACGCCGCCGCCAGTCCCTGCAAACTCGCGACATTGGGGACGTCAACGCCCGAATGGAAGAGGCTCGTTTGTCGGTTCGAGCCGCCGAACTGCGGTACGGCCGCGATTCCGCCGAAGTTCAGCGGGCCCGAGCACACGAAGAGGAGGTCCGTCGCTGGGCCGAGCGCGCCTACGAGCGACTGAAAGCGGAAATTGAATCACTGGAAGCGAACAATCGGAGATTTCAGCTGCGGATGGTCACCGCGGACGGCCGTGAGGCCACCCTCAAACTCGGGGATATTGTGCGGGCGTATCCCGCCAATCGGCTCGACCGGTGGGATCGGGTCCGAATTTACCTCGACCGCTGGCGCGAGTATCTGACCGACACCCCCCGCGAGGCCAACAGCGAGGGCGGGATTTACCCGGCCATCGTGGGTACCGTCTCGATGTGTCTGCTGCTGGTGGTGCTGGTCGCCCCCATTGGCGTCTTGACCGCCGTGTACCTCCGGGAGTATGCGCGGCCCAGCACCTGGACCAGTCTGATGCGGATCGCGATCAGTAACCTTGCAGCCATCCCGAGCATTGTCTACGGCGTCTTTGGTCTTGGCTTTTTCTGCTACACCGTGGGTGCGGCTCTGGACCAGTGGTGGTTCCCGGCGCGCTTACCCAACCCAACCTATGGGAAGGGCGCCCTCATTTGGGCCTCGCTCACGTTGGCCGTGCTCACGCTACCGGTGGTCATCGTTACGACAGAGGAAGCTCTGGCGGCGATTCCGAACTCCCTCCGAGAGGGATCCGCCGCCTTCGGCGCAACGCGGTGGCAAACGATTCGGCGCATCGTGCTTCCGAGGGCGCTTCCGGGCATTCTCACGGGCATGATCCTCGCCTTGGCGCGTGGGGCGGGGGAGGTCGCACCTTTGATGCTCGTGGGGGCCGTGAAACTCGCCCCCGAGTTGCCCGTGGATGGCAACTTTCCGTGGATTCACCTTCATCGCAGCTTCATGCACCTGGGATTTCACACTTACGATCTCGGGTTCCAAAGTCCGAACAGCGAGGCGGCCAAGCCCATGGTGTATACGACCGCCATGGTCTTAGTCACCATCATCGTAGTCCTGAACCTCTTGGCGATCGGAATCCGAAACAGAATTCGGAGCCGGTTTATTTCGGAAACCGTGTAGGAGGAACGATGAACGCAACCGCCTGGACTCCACCTATCACCATGCATCCAGTTCCAAACGGGACAGGCCGCTCGGAGACTTCAGCCTCGGAAATTCAAGTGGACCTCGAACGGCCCACGTTCATGCATGAGGAAGTCCGAACCACCGACCCGGCCATCGAGTTCGTCAACT
>CAACVY010000120.1 GCA_900661335.1 uncultured bacterium
CAGACCCAGCTGGCATAGTCGCCGTCCCGCGGCCCGGCCGACAAAATCCACGAAGTATTTTCCAGGCGGCTGCTGAGCGTCGGCGACGATTCGGTGCGGCACCCCGGGGCCATACGTGAAGACGAGACCAGGCAGTAGGGGCACCGTTGGGCCCCCCAAGCGCAGCTGTCCCGCGCCGCGGGCGACCAACTCCACGGCGTAGAACGGAAAGCTCCGACGCTCAATCCGGTAGTCGCCACGGCATTGCTCGTAGCCGCCGCACACCACGCGCAGTTCTTCCTGGCGCGGGGGCGAGAGGTCGCGACAAAACCGCCGGGCTTCGGCGATTCGGGTTGAAAAGAATGCCGGTTCTGCGTTCATGTCGCACCCCAGGTCGGCATCGCCGAGTTCAGGTCAAAAATATTCATGCAGGAGCCAATGGCCGGCATGGAACCTTCTTGGGGCCATGATAGACTCTCGGCCGACACGTGCAACAGGAGATTCGTACATGAACCAGCAACCAAACCGACCGACTGCTGCGACGATGCGGCGGAAAGATGACCTCATTGTGATCACGGGCGCGGGTGGGTTCATCGGGGGCGCGCTCACGCGGTATTTCGCGGAGCAAGGCTTCACCCGGATCCGCGCGGTGGACAAAAAGCCGATTCCGAAGTGGTACCAACGCGTGCCCGGGGTGGAGTGCCTGTGTTTGGACCTTCGGGAGCCTGAGGCGTGCCGTCGGGCCTGCGAGGGCGCGGTGGAAGTCTACAACCTCGCCGCCGACATGGGAGGCATGGGATTCATCGAGCGGTTCCGTGTCGAGTGCTTGCGCAGCATTTTAATCAATACTCACATGATCGAGGCGGCGTGGCGCGCAGGAGTGGACCGGTATTTCTTTTCTTCCTCCGCGTGCGCCTACAACGTCTTGCTCCAGCAGGACCCCAACGTGCGGCCGTTGAAGGAATCCGACGCGTATCCGGCCATGGCGGAACGCGGCTACGGTTGGGAAAAACTGATGTCGGAGATGTTCTGCCAGGAATATTGGGCGGAGCGAGGCTTGAAGACCTTCATTGCGCGGTTCCACAACGTGTATGGGCCGTGGGGTACGTGGGACGGGGGCCGCGAGAAGGCGCCGGCGGCCATCTGCCGCAAGGTCATCGAGGCGAAAGACACCGGGCGGATGGAGATCACGATTTGGGGGGACGGCACGCAGACCCGCAGCTTCATGTACATTGATGACTGCGTGCGCGGGATCGACATGATCATGCATTGTGACCAACTGATCGCGACTCCAATCAACTTGGGATCGAGCGAACTGGTTTCGATCAATCAACTGGTGTCCATCGTTGAGGAGATTGCGGGCGTGAAGTTGCGTCGAATGTACGACCTCACGGCGCCGCGGGGTGTGGCTGGGCGCAACAGCGATAACACGTTCATTCGCCAGGTGCTCGGCTGGGAGCCGTCGACCCCGCTGCGGCAAGGGTTGGAAGCGACGTATCGGTGGATCGAGCAGCAGTACTACGATCGGAAGGCTGGGCGCGCCACCGTGCGCGACGAGATGTAAGGGGATGGGTACGCTTTCGATTTGCGCCGGTGCTGGGGTGCCGCCGTGGGGTGCGTGGCCCTATCGGCTCGCGCTCGCGGGTGGATGGATTGACCAGCCGTTCGTGTCGCGGTGGAATCCGGACCGCGTCGGCTCGATGGTGGTCGTGGGATTGGAGCCGGCGTGTGGGTACATGGAGCGGTGCGGGATGGCCACGGGAACCCGGCGAATCGCGATGCAGCGATGGCCCAATGGCGTTCCCGATCGGCCTCGCATGGAAGTGGTGCGCGAGTTATACGCGGCCGAGAATGAAGGGCGCGCCGATCCCTCGGGTTCGCAAGACATGATCGGTTTGGTGTACCCGGGCATCAACCGGCTGGACTACGATGCTGCCCACGAAGGTGGTGTGTTTCCGGTCCACATCGAGACCTTGAACGATCCCATGTGTGAGGAGTGGCTGGAGCAGGTAGTGAATCTCGTCCCACTCGGGCCGCGGCCGCCTGGGTATCATCCGCTTGGGATTCAGCGGTTGGAGCCGGTATGGATCGCGCGGCTGGGTCGGTCAGGGGCCGCATGTTTCGAGGCGATTCGGCGGCGCGACATTGGCGCGCTGGGGGCTTCGCTGAACGAGTGCATGGAGTGCTGGGGACAGCTGCTGCCACACACCTTGCGGCATCCGAGCATTCAGGCAGACTTGGTAGGGATCTGGATGTACTACCGTGCACGGTATTCGGGCGCGATGTTTTCGGGCTGTGGCGGTGGTTATCTCATCGTGGTATCCGAGCGGCCCGTGCCGGGGGCCCTGCGGATCACGGTCCGGCGAGCCACTGCGCAAGCACACGACGCGCGTGCGATGTGAGGTGGGACTATGCGACATGCGGTGATTCTGGCCGGCGGGTCGGGTACGCGACTGTGGCCACTGAGTCGTTCGAACCGCCCCAAGCAGTTGTTACCGTTTTTGGGTGGACCCAGCTTGCTGCGCCGGGCCTTCGATCGTCTGGAGGGGGTGATTGAACGCTCGTGCCGTTGGATCTGTGCGGCGGGGGAATACGAGACGGCGGTGCGCGCGGAGGTGCCCGAGCTCGGCACCGACCGGTACATTGGTGAACCATTTGGCCGCGACACTCTCGCCGCGGTGAGCGTGGCCAGCGCATTGATTGCGCGTACCGATCCGGATGCTGGGATCGCGTTTTTCACCGCGGATCACCTGATCCAGCCCGTGGGGGTGTTTCAAGACACGGTGCGGCGTGCGTATGAAGTGGCCGAACGCACGTCCAACGCGTTCGTCACCTTTGGTGTTCAGCCCACGGGTCCGGTGACCGGCTATGGGTACCTAGAGTTGGGGGACCGGCAGCCCGATGGTACTTGGCCGGTGCGTTGCTTCCGTGAGAAGCCTGGTCGTGAGCAGGCGGAGGAGTTTTGGCGCGCGGGACCCGAGCGGTTTCTTTGGAACAGCGGGATGTTTGTCTGGAAGGCCGACACCTTGTTGAACTATCTACGCCGCGCGCTACCGGATGTGGCCGGTACGGTCCAGCGTATTGCGGCGGCCTGGCACAGCGCGGACCAGGACGCGATATGGAGCGCAGAGTACGCCCAGTTACCCAAGATCAGCGTGGACTACGCGGTTATGGAACCGGCGTCGCGGGATCCTGCGGTGAAGATTCTGGCGCTTCCGTTGAATGTGGAGTGGATGGACGTGGGTTCGTGGAGCTCCTGGGCGAAGTGCATGGCCGCGGATGAGTCGGGCAATCGAGTGCATGGCGCGGCCGCGCTGATGGACTGCCGCGAGGTCACGGTGATCAGCGACGACCCCTCCCACCTGATTGCGGTGATTGGGGGGGAGCAATGGATTGTGGTTCACACACCCGATGCGACACTGGTGTGTCCGG
>CAACVY010000129.1 GCA_900661335.1 uncultured bacterium
GCGCTGCTCAAGGGAACGGGCTGTTTTGGTTTGACGCCATGGCGAGGTGCCGTAGTGGATGCTACCTACGTGCTGGACCGTTTTGAGGGTGGCGACACCCTTGGCGATCTGCTTCGACAACACCTGGATCGTGCGAATGAGCGTTTTTTCTACACAGATAAATATGGTTGGGTCGACATCAAGCACTTTGCAGCTTCAGCCGAGGCAACACTGAGTCGAGAGCATGGAGCACTCAAGGCTTGGGCTGGAGGTATTTGGATAGAGATCAACCAGTGGATGGACCCAAACACCCGAGACAGCGCATTCGCCGAGGAAGACCTTGCCAGTAACACTGCAGGACGAAACTTTGCAAGGGCTGTCCGCCGGACGGCGAAACAGTTGAAACTGGAATATGGCAAGGACCGTGAAAAAGACCGAAAGATTCTCACCATTGCTTACAAACAGTGGATAGGGCAAGTGGGTGGACGCGAGTTGAAACAAATCATGGACGAAGTCCGGCGGCTCCCCGCGACACCTGGCCCTCCGAGATACAGGACTTTCAACCCAGGCTTGCCTTAGAGATTCGCATATCCAGAAGACAAGGAGCTAATGTGAGGTGGCTGATGAGGATGCTCAGTCGGACTAGTAGATGCACATTAGAGGCTCTATCAACGGCCTTCTTTGCATTAGCTTTTTTGCTCCTTGTTCCTGGTACAGTTCCAGTGCAGCGTTTTGAATTTGTCACATATTCAGAGTTCAATTGGATCATTCCTGGTTTGTTTGCACTGAGTCGGTGCTTTTCATGGTGGGCGACGAGGAGGGGAAGGATCGTAAAAATCTTGCAGGTTCTGGTCTTCGTCGGCGGGTATAATGCTTTTCGGAGCACCTGCCGTGAACTTAGTCTGCCGGATAGCGTTTTATTCCAGCGGGAGAATATAGTTCTGTCTGATAGGCAGAGAGCAGATGGGCTTGTTGAAGCCGAGGGCGCATCCGGGAGTATCAACGACTCGCCATGAGACCAGACATGTGCACATTTCGGCGAGCAGGGTTACCGAAGATACTGGTTGCGGGACTGCGTATAGGGCCGGCAATCGCTGCATGTGTAGAGATTGTTCTTTTCGGGATGTCAGTGCTGTTCAACATGGCACCCCTTGGGGCTTTGGTATATTCGCCGGTCGAGCCTCTGGGGCCTATGGATTTTAGCGGTTTTTTTGTGGGTGTTTGGCTATTTGTGGCGAGTCAGTTGCTTTCATGGGTGTTTCGCCGCGAACGGTTGTGGGTTGTCGTCGTGCAGACCGCAGTGTTTGCTTTTTTCTCTTGGTCGATGTTTTGGTGGTACAAAGAGGTGACCGTTCTCCATCCGAGCTTTTACTGGACGGAATTCCCGAGTTGACGTTGCGAGGGTGGCGACGACGGATCCGGAGGGGCGGCGGACCGAGTGGGTGTATCGTCCAGACTGCTGGCAGCCGCTGCCGATGGAAGTGATCGCACCGAGTGGGCGGCGGACGGTGTTTGAATACGACAGCGAATGGCGGTTGGTGAAGAAGATCGAGGCGGCGGGGAGCAGCGAGGAGGCAGTCACCCAGTACGAGTACGACGCGGAGGACAACCTAGTGGCGGTGGTGGAGCCTGGGGGAGAGCGTTGGGAAATGGGGTACACGAAGGCGGACCAGGTGGGATGGGTGAGGGATCCGCTGGGGAATGTGGTCAGCAACCTGTACGACGCAGCGGGGAACCTAGTGGGGGTGATTCGTGCGGACGGGAGTGCGACGAGCAACCGCTACACACGGTTGAACCAGCTGACGGAGACGATCGACGCGAATGGGGGTCGGACACGGCTGGTGTACGACCTGATGGGGAACCTGACGACGTTGACGGACGCGCTGGGGCGGGCGTACACGTTTGGGTACGACAAACTTGGGCGGCGGTTGTATCAGAAGTATCCGGATGGGAGGCAAGAGAAGTACTTCTACGACGGTGCGGGGAACCTGACGGGGGTGGTGACGCGTTCAGGAGCACGGTTACGGATGGAGTACGACAGTCGGAATCGGTTGATTCGCCAGGTATGGTCCGACGGGACAGCGGGTGCGGAGTATGCCTACGACGCGGCGGGACGGGTGGTGCGGATCGCCAATGCCAATGCGGTGTTGGAGTACGAGTATGACCGCAGTGGGAAATTGGTGAAAGAGCGGCAGGCGGTGGAGGGTCGGACGTACGAGGTGAGGTACGGGTGGGACGAAGATGGACGGCCGGCGAGCATAGGATATCCGAGTGGGTGGCAGGTGGGGTATCGGTACGGGGCGCGAGGGCTGATGGACTCGATTACGATCGGGGATCAGACCGTGGCGGGGTACATCCACGATGCGAATGGGCGGCGGGCACTCTTGGCGCGGGCCAACGGGGTACAGACGGCCTACGAGTATGACGCCGCCTCCCGGATCCTGGGGATCGCGCACGTGGGCCCGAATGGCACGATTGCGGCGGCCCAGTACGGTTGGGATGTGGTCAATCGGCCGACCCAGAGGCAGTCGGTGATGA
>CAACVY010000128.1 GCA_900661335.1 uncultured bacterium
CCGCGCGTCACGGCCGTGTACAGCAAGTTCCGCTGCAGCATCACGTATTGCTGAGTGTGGAGGACGACCACCACGCACGGATACTCGCACCCTTGGCTTTTGTGGATCGTGATTGCGTACGCGGGGACCAGCTCGTCGAGCTCTAGCGCGTGGTAGGTCACCAGGCGGCCTTCGAACCGCACGACCACCTCGCGGCTGTCGGGGCGGACCTCGACGATGCGCCCGATGTCGCCGTTGAAGACTTCCTTGTCGTAGTCGTTTTCCACCTGCATGACCTTGTCGCCCACGCGGTAGCGCACGCCGAAGCGTTCGATCTCCACTCCGGACGGGTTCAAGGCTTGTTGGAGGACCTCGTTCAAGTGTCGAGCCCCGAGCTCACCGCGTTGCATGGGCGTGAGCACCTGAACGTCGCTCAACGGGTCGAGGCCGAAGTGGCGCGGGATTCGATCGCGCACCAACCGGACGATGCGGTCCACGGCCGCCGCAGATTCGTCGGCTTCGATGAAGTAGAAATCGCCGCGCTCGTTCCGCGCGAACGTGGGTACAATCGGTGGCCGGCCTTCACGGATGCGATGGGCGTTGGCGACGATGTAGCTGCGGGCCGACTGGCGGAAGATCTTTGTGAGGCGCGCCGTGGGAATGCGGCCCGACTCGATTAAATCGCGTAGCACCATGCCCGGTCCCACAGAGGGGAGCTGGTCCACGTCGCCGACGAACAGCAGCGCGGACGTCGGCGCCACGGCGCGGACCAGCTGCGCCGCCAGCACCACGTCGAACGTGGTGCTCTCGTCCACGATCACCCAGTCCGCCGGCAGTGGGTTCGATGCTGAGTGCCGAAACCCGCCTGTGCTGGGATCGTAGATTAGGAGGCGGTGGATGGTCTTGGCGGGTAGCCCGGAAACTTCCGAGAGCCGCTGGGCGGCGCGGCCGGTCGGGGCGCACAGCGCTAGGCGCAGACGATGGGCGCGCGCCATGAGGACGATGGCTCGCACTAGGGTGGTCTTGCCGACGCCAGGACCGCCAGTGACCACAGCCACCTTGGAGCGACAGACCAACTTCAACGCCTCCCTCTGCTCTGGTGCGAGCGTGAATCCAAGCCGCGACTCGATTCGGCCGATCCACTCGCTGAGGTTTGCGTTGGACAATGGGTGCTCGCCCAGCTGGAGGCGCCGGATGCGCTCGGCGAGCTCCCGTTCTGCCGCGTCGAGTTCTGGAAGGTACACCAAGGGCACCCCTTCGGGGCTTTGGCGGAGGACCAGGCGATGGTCGCGAAGCTCTTCGTCCAATGCCGTACGGAGCCGATCTTCGGGGATGTTCAAGCTTTCCGCTGTGTGCTGAATCAACGCCACTTGGGGCCACGCGCAATGACCTTGCTCGGCTAGTTCCTTCAGCACGTGGACCAGCGCTGCGCGGGCGCGTAACAAGGAGTCGGGGGAGATCCCCAGTCGCTGTGCGATCTTGTCGGCGCTGGGAAACCCGATGCCGCGAATGTCACGGGCCAAGCCATACGGATCCATGCGAATCCGTTCGATGGATCGGTCGCCGTACACCTTGTAGATGCGCAGCGCGCGCGCGGGGCTCACCCCGTGGCTTAGCAGGAACGTCATGATGGTGCGAATGGCCTTTTGTTCTTCCCACGCCGCGCGGATGCGCTCGCGCCGAACGGGGCCAATGCCCTCCACTTCCAATAGCCGGGCCGACTGTTTTTCGATGATCTCGAACACATCCCGCCCGAATTTTTCGACCAGCCGGCGAGCGTGCACCGGGCCGATGCCGTGAATGAGGCCCGAGCCCAGGTAGCGTTCGATGCCCTCCAACGTGTCCGGCGGGGACAGGCGGATTTCCTCGGCCGAAAATTGGCGCCCGTGCACGGGGTCCGTTACCCAGGTGCCCCGCGCCTCGATCCACTCTCCTGCGTTGATATCTGGCACAGTGCCGACGACGGTTACTTCCCCACGATGCCCGCGAGCGCGGACGCGAAACACACAGAATCCGGTGTCGGCATTGTGAAAGGTCACCCGCTCCACGTACCCGGCCAACGTGGTTTCATCCGGGCTCGGCCGCGAGTGGGCCGAAACTCCCGAGGGTGTGGGCTGGCCGGATGTCATGAGCGGGCGAGGAGGACCTCAACGGGGCCGTCGCGACCTTGGTCCCGGCGAGCCCGATGCAAGGCGCAGGCCAGTCCACGAAGCAGGTGGGCAGGGGCGAGCTCGGTCCGCAGGATGGCGTCGGCAAAATCTTCGACTTCGATGCGTCCAGGTTCGCCGGCACTCCAGATGCGCGCGAGATGTCGCGCGGCGCGATCCAGTTGTGCCCAGTACCACAACTCGCCAGGCCATGAGCCGAGCACTGGACTCAGGCGAACTCGACAGGTGACGGGAGTCGCACGGGTGCGGAGTTCTAGCCAACCCCGCCGCGCCCAGCGGCGAAGTTCGAGGTCCGGGGTCCAGCGGGCCACTTCTAAGGCCGCCATCATCCGTGCGTGGGTTGTGCAGAGTGGCAGCGTCGACAGTGTGTCGTCCGGATTCAGCGCCGAAGCGGCGCAGGCCGACAGCCACTCGAGTTCGCCCGGTTCGAGTGCTTCGCCCGGCCACGTGTGCCGCGCGAACTCTTG
>CAACVY010000127.1 GCA_900661335.1 uncultured bacterium
CTACCGCCACCGCGCTTACTCCCCCTCCCTCGGCCGCTTCCTGCAAATCGATCCCGTTTTTCGCCAACAATTTACGGAGAATTTTTTGGCGTATGTGTCCAACATGCCGACTGCATCCGTTGACCCATCGGGTTTGACAACGATTCGGATATATCTTCGGGATGTCGCACAACCCATTGTGCTGGATGACATTTCTTGCTTGGACAAGTTTCGCCAAGTGATCCGAAAATTACCCAACGGCTCGGTCGTACTATTGGAGGTGGTAGGGCACGGAGGAGGGAGCTACATGGAACTCACACGCCCGGGCCGAGAGGGTCAGGGCATAGTCGCGAACGCGAGAGACGTGGTCTTTACGGATGCTCGCGACTCGTTTGTGGCGCTGATACGGCCACGACTAGCGCCGAATGCTGTGATAGACTTGAACGGCTGTTTTACCGGTGCGGGTGAGACGTCGATCGCAGCCCAACTAAGCCGGCAATTGCCGGGTGTTACGGTAATCGGAAATGACGGGAAGACGTACATGAACGAGATAACTTATCACGATGAACGTATTTGTAGGTTAGGGGGCGAAACGCGCACATGGTTCCGTAGACCGGTTAACTTTAGATCGGAGGCGTCAAAGCCGTGAGCGAGCCATTGCAACAAAGTGGTCTTGTGCTTTCGGACGAGGTAGTTCGTTGGGTGAGATTCGGTTACTGCTTCGTGCTCGGCTTCCTCCCCGGATTCGTGATCTCGTTCATGATCGGCGACCTAAGCGGCAATGCTGGGAGGGTGGATAGGATTACCATTTGGATCCTCGCCACATGTTTTCTTTTGGCAATGGTGATGGGCCCGGAGATCCGCCGAAGGCCCTGGCTAGGCGTTTTGGCCCCAGCTTTTTTGGTAGCGATGGGGATTTTCCATCACATGTTGCCGCTGTGGTTTGGGATCCCGATTTCTGACTAGTGTTGAGATTACGATGAGTCGAGAACAATCGCTTGACATATGGATGTGGATCACGATTTGCTTGCTCTGGTTGCGTTGTTCGATCATTCCCAACGATGTTGCAGAAGCGTTCAGAGTGGGGACAGAGTTGGGTGTTATCACATTGATGCTTGTCAGCGCCTGGATGGGGTACATGGTGCGCGTGCGGCCTGAATTACGGCATCCATGGGTAGGGTTTGGGTTAGGTCTGGCGTATTGGCTGGCCTGGCATGCTGTGTGTCTGGATTCGTTGCTGGTAGGGTTTGGCTGGGCCGCTCAGAAAGCGGCAACTGCGCTCATTTGGTAGCGACACGCGGAATTCGAGGCTATGGGGTTCGCGTTCAGTTACGATGCGGCGAGTAGATGTCCGGACAAGACAGTGGAGGCTGTGCTACATCGGACTGTGAGGAATGGGGTATGGTTTCGGGCGGTGAGATGAACAAAGCGGGCCAATGGGGTTTCGTAGTTGCGGCGGTGTTAAGCATGACGATCGCAGGGGTTCTAATTCACGTGGCCATGGTTGAGCCCATGCGGGGGTTCGTGCTTCGGATTCACATTGGGTGTGTCGGCATGTTTGGTCTGGCGTGCGCAACAGGCAGCTGGGTGCGGATACGACCCTGGGTGGTTTTGGTGTTAGCGCCGATTATACTGGGCTTTTTAAGATGGATTGAGCACTGGGGCTAGTCGAGGCTGAACCTGTCACGGAGCCAACAATGAAAGAGTGTGATTACAGGCTGGTGGAGTCTATCCGGACGAGTCCGATGTTTTGGTTCGTTTTCGGTAGTATCATGTTGGGGTTGTTGCTGCGACTAGTTTGGCCTACACCTGCGGTTTGCGGATATGCGGTGGCGTATTACTCGATGCTTTCAATTTGGTGTGCTGGCGCGGTGGTTTTTCGCACGGGTCTTCTGCGGCGACCGTGGTGTGCGCTGTTAATCGGGGTGTTGTACGTGGCGTGTCAGCTGGCGCATGATCCAGATGTGCGCATTCTCTGGAGGGTCTTCTGGAAGGCAGAGATTCGAGCGGCGTACGGGGCCACGGGAGGCCCGCACGAGCAATCAACGGGAGAGGCGAACAGAGCCGAAAGTGGGATGCTGGAAGACGGGAGCCTGCGAATGGATCTGGGCTAGGAATCTTGTGGGACCTCGCGCGGTTACCTGGACATTCGGTAACTAAACTCATTCTTGCTACGCAAGAATTTTTCTCTTGTGTTTATCTGTCAAGAACGCAACGAGACCCACCACGGACGTTGGGTTACGGCGGTGTGCATCACAGCTTGTGCATGCGACCTAGAGGGTGCAAACGCCCTACGAGTACGACGCGGCGTCGCGCATCCTGGCGATTGCGCACGCGGGAGTGAACGGCACGATTGCGGCGGCCCAGTTCGCTTGGGATGTGGTCAATCGCCCGACCCAGAGGCAGTCGGTGATGAGTGGGGTAGCAGATCCGATTGTGGATGAGTACACGCACGATCCGATTGACCAGTTGGTGCGGGTGAGGTACCAAGTGACTGGTGGCGTACCGGTGCGGGACGTACAGTACCAGTATGACTTGGTCGGGAATCGGCAGGTGGTGACGGAGGATGGTGCGTCGGTGCAGTACACCGTGAACAACCTGAACGTGGGTGGACGACCGCTGGAAGGGCGGCTCCCACGCCGTCCGC
>CAACVY010000126.1 GCA_900661335.1 uncultured bacterium
CGTCAGCCAAAAAGGGCGCAGCGTGGGCCTGTTGCCGCTGGAGGATTTCATTCAAACCGACGCGCCGATCAACCCGGGCAATAGCGGTGGACCGCTGGTGGACATGGACGGACGTGTGGTGGGAGTGAACGCGGTGATTCAAACCAGCGGGGCCGCTCCGGGCAACATCGGGATCGGTTTCGCAGTGCCGATCAACCTGGCCCGGAGGGTCGCCGAGGCCATCATCCGCACGGGTAGATTCGAACGGCCTTGGCTCGGGATTTCCATGGACGAACTGCCGCCCTCAGAGGATCCCTCACAGCCCAGGGGCGTCCGGGTCGTGATGGTCTACCGGGGTACGCCAGCGGCGCGCGCAGGATTGCGGCCGGACGACGTCATTGTGCGCGTGAACGGTCAGCCGGTGAACGGAGCCCGTGACCTGCTGAGAGTCGTGATGGCTCAGCCCGTCGGCGCCACGTTGGACTTAGAGGTCCGGCGCAACGGCGAAGTACGACGTCTGTCCGTGCGCACCACTGCGATGCCGCCGATCTCGGAGCTACACGAGGAGTGAGCTCGCCGCGTGGGGCTCAGCGGTTAGACGAAGCGCTGGTCGCAAGAGGACTGGTCGAGTCGCGCGCGCAGGCGCAGCGACTGATCCGCGCCGGCTCGGTCCGGGTGGATGGCCAGCTGGTGGTTCGCCCTTCGCACAGTGTTCGCCAGGGGGATTGCATCGAGCTGCTCGCGCGGCCTCGGTTTGTCAGTCGAGGTGGGGAAAAACTGGAGGCGGCGTTCCAGGCCTTTCGGCTTTCCGCCGAGGGAAGGATCTGTTTAGACGTGGGCGCGTCCACGGGAGGGTTTACGGATTGTCTGTTGCAACATGGGGCGCGGCGCGTATACGCGGTAGATGTCGGGCGTGGACTGCTGCACTGGAAGCTTCGAACCGATCCGCGGGTAGTTCCCATCGAAGGCGTCAACGCGCGCTTTCTGAGTTCGCGCGACGTTCCGGAACCTGTCGGTTTGGCCGTGGTGGATGTGTCCTTCATCTCCCTACGATTGGTGCTTCCAGCGATCGTTCCGCTCGTGGAGCTGCGCGGCGACATCGTGACGCTGATCAAACCTCAGTTCGAGGCGGGTCGGAACGAAGTCGGCCGGGGCGGGGTCATACGAAGCGAAGAGGTCCGACGCCGTGTCGTGGACTCGGTTCGCCAGTTCGGTGTAGAATCCTTGGGTCTAGTGTGGGTCGGAGTGATCCCGTCCCCGTTGAAAGGACCGGCCGGGAATGTTGAGTTTCTGGCGGCGTGGAAACGACCATGACGCGAATCGGTGTGACCGCCAACCTAGGAAAACCGCTGGCCGCCGAGGCCCTCCGCCGTCTTGCGGACGCCGCGCGACGTTGGAATGCCATGCTGGTCACGTGTGACGAGACTGGCCCCCAACTGCCCTCCGCGGAACGTGTGGCCCCAGAGGAGTTTGCGGATCACCTGGACCTGCTCATGGCGCTCGGGGGCGATGGCACGATGTTGCACGCGGCGCGCTTGCTCTGCGGACGCGACGTGCCGCTGCTGGGCGTCAACCTCGGGGGCCTCGGCTTTCTCACCAGCGTCACGTTTGACCGCATGGAGGAAGCGGTCCGTCTCTTCTTAGAGGGGCGGTGCAGAATTTCGTTGCGCCGAACCCTCGAAGCGGAGCTCTACCACGCCGGCCGTCGGGCCGGCACGTACCGAGCGCTCAACGACGTCGTCGTGGGCTGGGGCTCCACCTCCCGGATTGTGACCCTCTCGCTTACGATTGACGACGTGCCGGTGGGTTCGTTCGTATGCGACGGGTTGATCGTTTCGACCCCCACCGGCAGTACGGGACACTCGCTCTCGGCCGGCGGGCCCATCGTTCATCCAGAGGCCGCCGTGTTTGTTATCAACCCGATTTGTCCCCATTCACTCAGCAACCGCCCGATGGTCGTGGCAGATACCCACACCTTGACGATCGAATCCGTTCGCTCCTCGAAAGAGCAGATTTTCGTGGTGGATGGGCAGGATCATCATGCATTTCGGCAGGGCGATCGGGTCGTGATTCGGCGCGGTTCGGCGACACTTCGGTTCGTACAGCTGCCCGAATACAACTACTTCGAGGTGCTCCGCGAAAAGCTCGGGTGGCGCAGTTCTAACCTGGAGAACGGTGGCGGCGCGCCAAGGCCCGGCGGCTAACTCCTGACGGGCTGGGTGGTCCGGTCGGACCAGTCGAACAGTCATGGAGATGATCCATACCATGAGGCGCGATCGAGATCGGAGTGAGCGGTTTCTTCGCGCATGCCGGATGCAGCCCGTGGACCGAACGCCCGTATGGCTGATGCGGCAGGCGGGGCGGTACTGGCCGGCCTACCGGGCCTTGCGCGCGCGCTATTCGATGCTGGAGCTTTTGCGTACGCCCGAGCTCGCGTTGGAAATTACGTTGCAACCCGTGCACGCCTTCGAACTCGACGCCGCCATCGTGTTTTCGGATATTTTGCTGCTGCTCGACGCTGTGGGGTTGGGTTTGGAATTCGTCCAGGGTGAAGGGCCTCGGCTTCGACATCCAGTGCGAGATCCGGACGCGATCGCCCACTGGCCCGATCCAGATGTGTGTAAGACCATGGCTCCGACGCTGGACACCATTCGGGCGGCCCGCCGTGC
>CAACVY010000125.1 GCA_900661335.1 uncultured bacterium
TGGATGCCGATGGGGATCAAGACGTCGTGATTCCTGGTTGTTGGTATGAGAACCCTGGCAAGATTTCTTCTGCGTGGTCTCGTCATGAGTACGCCTCCGGTTGGGGATGGCCCGACGCGAAGGTCGCCGTGGGCGATCTCAATCGGGATGGGCGACCCGACATCGTATTAGCGCCGGCGGAACCTAAGGGCCAGTACCATCGTGTGGCTTGGTACGCTGCCCCTCCCGATCCGCGCCAGCCGAACTGGACGGAGTCCGTGATCCTCACCCGCGTCGAGACTGTGCTCCATTCGTTGCAGATTGCAGACATGGACGGGGATGGCCTGCAGGACGTGATCACTGCCCACATGCACCAAGGAGCGCCGCCACAATCCGTGTGCGTGCTACTCAACCGCGAGGGCGGCCGCCGCTGGGATCGGTTCGTGGTCTCGGAACGAGGGTCGCACGACTTGGTCGTGGCGGATTTCGACGGTGACCGGCGCCCCGATATCTTGGGAGCGAACCACGGAGGGCCGTTCTGCCCAGTTGAGCTCTGGCTGAACCGTTCACGCCGCCGTGCTCTGGGTCCGTTGCGCGTGCACCCGAGCAATCCGCGGTATTTCACGGACGGGACGGGTCGCGCGATCTATCTCACCGGCTCTCACACCTGGAACAATTTCCAAGATATGGGGCTGACCGATCCACCACCTCCATTCGATTTCAACGCCTATCTGGACTTCCTCGAGGCTCACAATCACAACTTCATCCGCCTTTGGACGTGGGAACTCACGAGGTGTTCGTACGTGAGCAACGTGGTGGTCCACGCGGGGAATTTCCCTACGACTTGCCGCATCGCGATGCGTACAACGAAACCTGTGCCAACATCGCGCACGCGATGTGGGCGTGGAGGATGCTCCGGCTGACCGGAGAGGCCCGCTATGCGGATCTGGTGGAGCTCGTGATCTACAACAGCATGTTGTCGGGGATGAGTCTGGACGGGACCCGCTTCCGCTACACGAATCCGCTGGCCCGGCTCCACGGCATCGAACGCGGCAGCCATGACACTTTGGAACGCTGGAAAGTGTTTCACTGCTACTGCTGCCCGCCGAACGTAGCGCGAACGCTGGCGGGGCTGGCCACGCTGGCGTACGGTGTATCGTCCAACACCCTCTGGGTTCATTTGTTTGGCGGCAGTCAGCTGCGCACCCACTTGCCGAGCGGAGGAGAGGTCCGAATCGTGCAGCAGACCGACTATCCGTGGAATGGCCACGTGCGGTTCGTAGTGGAACGGGCACCTCCGGATCTGTCCACCGTCAAGGTTCGAATCCCTGGGTGGGCGAAGGGCGCGTCAATCCGCATTAATTCCGAACCCTGGCCCTCCACTCCCGACCCGGGTGCCTACGTCGGTCTTCGCCGAACTTGGTCAAACGGAGACGTCGTAGAGATGGAATTGCCGATGATGGTGCGGCTAATGGAAGCGCATCCTTTGCTCGAAACCTGTCGTGGCCAGGTCGCCGTCATGCGGGGCCCGATCTTGTACTGTTTGGAGTCCCTCGACCTCCCTTCCAATGCCGACATTCGTGGTGTCTCGTTGCGCAGGGACAGCCGTTGGCAAGAGCGGTTCGACCCGACGGTGTCGGGCGGCGCGGTTCTGCTGGAAACTGAAGCACTCCTGTGGCCAACGGTTCCCAGCGAGCTGTTGTACCGTCCGTTGCCCCTCGGATCCGCTCGCAACGTTCGAATTCGCATGATCCCGTACTACGCATGGAACAACCGGGATCCCAACGCTGAAATGCTCGTGTGGATTCCGGTGGACTGATCGGGCGTGGCATTCGCCTCAGTTCCGATCCTGGGTGCGGGCCTATGGTGACCGCCGTGGGTTGGTGCGCGAACGAGCCAGAATTCCACATCTCACCGCAACCGCAAGTTGGCTTGGGGATGTGTGCGTAGAAGTTCCCAAATGGTCTCGTGGATCACCCGAGCCCGTTCCGGGGTAATCTCGATGACCTCACCGTGATCGTGATACGGATCGTTACCGTACCGGGCAGGATCGTTGTAGAGGCGATAGTCAAGCCGGTCGGCACGTTCTCGAAACAGGCCCACAAAAAATAAAACGGCCAAACTGTAGGACCCGGCCCCGGCCCGAATATGCTGCACGTCGGTATAGAAGTCTTCAATACTCCGGATTCCTGGGAAGTTTCCGGCCACCATCCGTCGGTTCAACCGAGAAAACAGCTCCCCACCCGGCAGATGATGAAGCCGGCCACTGGCCCACAAATCGGGGAAATTCGTTACGATCGCTGCGAACACGCGCTCGGCGTAGTCTCGCGTACGCCAGTGGGGATAGTCCGCCAACGTCCAAGGTTTTTCGTGATCTCCCAGGTACGGGGAAGACCACACCTTCTCATAATCGAACGCCTCGCGGTTGGGGAACTCAGCAGCTCGCAGGTTTCCAGTACGCCGCTTCATGGCCACCGCCCAAGGGGGCAATGCTCGGCCATACGGTGTAAATGAACACGCGGCCCCGCGGGTTTTTCTGGAGAAATATGCGAATAATGTCGCTGGCGGCGGCGACGTCGCCCACGTCCACAGGCCCATCGAATTTGGTTCCCCACATCTGGTCGGTCACGTAGTGTAGGCGATTGCCAAAGATCTGGATGACGATGGCGTCCCACTCTCCGGTCAAAAACTGCTTCGGTTTGTGGGCCGCGGCGC
>CAACVY010000124.1 GCA_900661335.1 uncultured bacterium
TTCAGAAACGGCTGCCTGGATTCCCGCTCGTTATGCACGGATCCAGCTCCGTGCCGCAGGAAGAGGTCGAGCGTATCAATGCGGCCGGCGGCCGTCTCAAGGGCGCCAAGGGCGTGGATGAGAGCCAATTCGCCCGCGCCGTGAAATTGGGTGTGACCAAGGTTAACATCGATACCGATGGCCGCTTGGTGTGGTGCCGCGTGCACCGAGAGTCCTTCCGGGATGACCCGGAGAACTTCGACCTTCGCAAGCCCGGCAAGATCTTCATGAAGGAGTACGCGAAATTTATCGCGCACAAGAACCAGGTGCTCGGAAGCGCGGGGCAACTGCCGGCGGTCCGCGAGTTCCTGGCGAAGTCAAAGGGACAGTAACGCGGACTATCCGCGTGACATGGCGCGCGCCGAGGTTCGCCTCGGCGTGCGCCGTTTTTTGGCTCGAGCGGCGCCAGGTCGCTGCGGTATCAGAGGTTTCCAATGGGGGCGAAGGAAAGCAGCCTTTCGATCCTAGGCCGGCGAGACACCCGTCCTGGTTTGGGAGAGGCTGCAGCCACGTGGGTGCCCGCACGGGCCGTGCGTCCGAGCGCGGCACTGCCGGCGGCGCGGTTGTGCAGGCCGGGCCAGATAGGGATGGAAGCACTCGCGTTTGGATTGAACGTTTTGGTTTTGTGGATAGTCTAATTCGCTTGACCGTTCGGGCCGAGTGCTCGCCGGCCCGGGTCAAGCGAAGGGGATGGTCATGCTCGACGTGCAACACTTGCAGAAGAAGTTCGGTTTGATCGAGGCCGTGAGGGACATTTCCTTTGCGGTCACGAAGGGCGAAATTCTCGGTGTGTTGGGACCGAACGGCGCGGGGAAATCCACGACGATGCGGATGATCACCGGATTTTTGCCGCCCACGTCTGGCACGGCGATCATCGGTGGCTACGATATCGTGGAACAGCCCCTCCAAGCGAAGCGGCTCATCGGCTACTTGCCGGAGAACGCACCGCTCTACCCGGAGATGACCGTGAGGGGGTTCCTGGATTTCGTGGCGGGCATCCGCGGATACCGCGGGGCAGAACGCCGTCGGCGAGTGGAGTCGGCGATCGAGCGATGTCGCCTGGAGAAAGTGCGTCATCAAACCATCGAGACGCTGTCCAAAGGGTACCGGCAACGGGTGTGCTTCGCGCAAGCGGTGCTCCATGACCCGCAGCTGCTGGTGATGGACGAGCCGACCGATGGGTTGGATCCCAACCAGAAGCACGTGGTCCGGGAGATGATCCGCTCCATGGCCAGCGAGAAAGCCATTTTGATTTCGACCCACATCCTCGAGGAAGTCGAGGCCGTGTGTACCCGCGCGATTATCATTGCGGATGGTCGGATCATCGCCGAAGGCACGCCCGCCGAACTGAAGGCGCGGCATCCGTCGGGACGGCTCGACGAGGTCTTCCGGATGCTCACTCGTAGCGCCGCGGAACAGACCGTCGTGCACCGGTAAAAGGAGGTGAGCCATGAGGTTGTGCAGCGCGAACACTTGGGAAATTTTCAAACGCGAGTTCCGTGCGTATTTCGAGTCGCCGGTGGCCTACGTGTTTCTGGTGTTCTACCTGATGCTGATCGGGTTTCTGACCTTTTTCGTCAGCCGCTTCTACGAGGCCAACCAAGCGGACCTGAAATATTTCTTCTTCTGGTTTCCGTGGGTCAACCTCTTGTTGGTTCCAGCCGCAACGATGCGGTTGTGGTCTGAGGAACGGCGGACGGGCACCATGGAGTTGTTGCTCACGTTCCCCGTGACCTTGGGGGAGGCCTTGTTGGGCAAGTTCTGGGCGGCGTGGACGTTCATGACCTTGGCGACGATCCTCACCTTCCCCATCGTGATCACAACGATGTGGCTAGGGGATCCGGACCTTGGGGCCATTCTCGGTGGATACCTCGGAGCGATCCTGCTGGCTGGCGCTTACGTCGCAGTCGGCGTGTGGACCTCCGCGATGACGCGCAACCAGGTGATCAGTTACGTCGTGGCGTTGGTCGTATGTCTTTTCTTGGCCCTGGCCGGTTGGCCGCCGGTGATGGACATCGTCAACCGCTGGGCGCCGTCGTGGTTAGTCTCGGCGGTGGCCTCGCTGAGCGTAATGCCGCACTATGAGTCGCTGCAGCGGGGTGTGGTGGATTTTCGGGATGTGCTTTATTACGCCAGCGTGATCGTTCTGGCGTTGTTCGGCTGCTACTTGGTGTTGGAGAATCGTCGGACCGCGTGATTGGAGGTGTCGCGCCATGACCCATCAACCTCGGGGTAAAACACTCGTCGGCAGCAGCATCGCAGCGTTCCTGATCATGGCCGCGATCGTCGTCGCGGTGAACGTGTTGTTCAGTCAGGTCGTCTGGCGTCTGGACTTGACCGAAGATCGGATCTACACGCTCTCGGCGGGCACGCGGGAGGTCTTGGCCGAGTTGGACGGGCCGGTGACGCTGAAACTGTTTTTCAACAGCAGCGACCCGATGGTTCCGCCGCAACTTCGTACGTATGCGCGACAGGTCGAGGACCTCCTACGCGAGTACGAGATCGCAAGCCGAGGGCGCATTGTGGTGGAGAAATACGATCCAGTACCGGACTCGGACGCCGCGGACTGGGCGCGCCGCTACGGGATCGAGCCCCAGCCCGTGGGCTTCTTCGGCCCCGACGTCACGCTCGGTCTGGTGGCGACCAAGGGGGCCGATGAGGCGGTCCTTCCGTTCCTCAACCCCGAAGATCAAGAGCGCCTGGAGTACGACATCACTCGTTTGATCGCGCGGGTCGCTAAGCCCAAACGGCC
>CAACVY010000123.1 GCA_900661335.1 uncultured bacterium
AACGCCAAGCTCGCCGATCAATGCCAATCCGGAAGCGGTGGCTGCCGCCGCGAGTGCTGTGCCCGCGGGCCGTACGATCGCCGCAGCGGGAGCGCGAGCGAGCACGGAGATGAACCGGGCCACCAAGATGGCGATCACCAGCCCCGCTGCGTGGACGGCGATGTGCGGTGGCGAGGCCCAGGCCTCTTCGGACGCGGTGGGCGCGATGGCCAGTCCACGCCACGCCAGCGCAAGCAGCCCAGTCCCGGACACCGGCGCGAGGGCCGGGACCCACCATCGCTCCATAGCCCGGTACGTGCGTGCAATTCCACCCAGCTCCGCCGTGTCCGTTGGAGGGGTGAACAGTCCAGTACTCGAGCGTTCTGTGAGTCGGCGAACCTCCTCAGTTTCTTCCGCGGCCCGTCGCTGGAGGTAGGCACGCACGGCCACGAAGGAGGCGATGGCGGCGGCCCAGGCGTATAGCCAGGCGGCCCATTGGTTGGACGGAATCCGCCCGTCCGGTCGGCCGAGCGCCGCCAAGGACGATCCCAGCGCGACGATCGCGGCTACCCAAGCGGTCCGTTCGACCCGTGGGGTCATCCTGCCTTCAACTCCGCCGTTTCAAACGCGGCCATCGCGAGCGCCAGTACGCCGAGGGTGTACACGGCGGCGTACGCGGCCACTCGAGCCACGTGCACTGCGGGGATGGCCACATCCATCGTGACCGCGTCGCCAGCCCAAAAGTGTTGCCAGTTGGGTAAGAGGTAGTACAGCAGCGCCGCCCAGACTTGCTCATGTCGGAACCGTCCCACGAGGTGGTCGGAGGCCAGCCCGGTGAGGAACAACGCGCTGAGCACGACCACCGTTGGAATCAATGGAAGCCGAATGGACAAGGCCAACGCGATGGCCCCGAGCACTGTCAGGGCCAAGAAAATCAAGACGTTCGCTCCGAACATTGGCGCGAGGAAGAATGCGCCGAACCGTTCCGGCGCGACTCCCTCGCGCGGCAGCCAACCAGCGCGCCAGAACGCTAGCCAGACCGTGAGCCACAGCGAGTGGAATGCCACGGCGTGGAACGACGTGCGCAGGAAGTAGTTCGCCAACGCGGCCACGAGAAGTGCCATCGCAATGGCGAGCACGAAGGGGACTTCCACAGACCAGTCCCAGAAGAATGGCACGGCCAACACGCGCGCGGCGAGGACGGTGGCGGCGGTCGTGGTGGCGGAAAACATTGCAAGAGTCCCAGTGAGTCCCAGGAACTTGCCCAGCAAAAACTCCGGCCGACCGACGGGCTTGGTCAGCACCATGGCCGCCGTGCCACGACGTACATCGCCGTTCATCGTGTGGCAGGCCGCCATGCCGGCCAACAGCATGCCGGCAAAAAAGTGCAGCGCCAACGCGTTGTCTGCGATGATTCGATCCCCTTCGTGCAAGGTGTGGGTCGTGATCAAGGGCAGCAACGCACACCCGCCGACTGTGCTGATCGCGAGCAAGAGCGTGATCGTGTGACGCGACAGCTCGCGATAGGTCAACCGCGCGATGGTCAGTACCATGGCCAGCCATGAGCGCACGGCGATAGCTTATCGGCTCTGCCCCCGGCTGAAAACCCCTTCCCACCACCGTCGCCGGGCGCGCCGGGCGACGGTACTTGCCCCTGCAAGTGCGGCCGAATATGATGGCCGAGCCTGCGTAATTTCAAATCGGAAAGGAGTTACCCGATGACCCGGTTGGGACATGCTAGTCGATTGGGCATTCTCGGAGCGCTGAGTGCCCTGGCGGTACAGGCCGCGGATGAGTTCGTCCAACTAGAGGGTGACCAAGTGGTGTGGCGCCCGGTGACGTTGACATTTCGAGGTCCGCATGCGCGGGAGACCGACTCGACTCCCAACCCTTTTACCGACTACTGCTTGACAGTCACGTTCCAGCACGATCAGGGTGCGAGCTTCAAGGTGCCTGGATATTTCGCCGCGGATGGCCGAGCGGCCGACACGTCTGCCTCCGAAGGGGATCGGTGGCGTGTGCACTTTGTGCCGAACCTTCCCGGGCTCTGGCGGTGGTCCGCTGAGTTCGTCGCTGGCCCCCACGTGGCCACAAGCGGCGAGGCGGGCCGGCCAGTTCCGCCCGTCCATGGCGCGACGGGCGAATTCATGATCCAAGCAACCTCTGGTGCGACGTCGGCTTGGGATCGCGGTTGCCTCGTGGTGGTGCCGGGTGCACGCTACCGAAAGTTCGCGGGCAGTGGTCAATGGTTTTTGAAGGCCGGTACGGATTCGCCCGAGACCTTGTTGGCCTATGCGGACTTTGACGGCACTCGCGCCACAAAGTCTAACGCGCCGCTTAAAACCTATGCCTCGCACGTCCAAGATTGGCGCCCTGGCGATCCCGTTTGGAAAGGCGATCGTGGGAAGGGCTTGATCGGAGCGCTCAACTACCTGGCCTCGGCCGGCGTCAACAGCATTTCGATGCTCACCTACAACGCGGGTGGAGACGGCGACAACGTTTGGCCATTCGTGGAGCGCGACGATAAATTGCATTACGACGTCTCGAAGCTCGACCAGTGGCGGAGGGTGTTCGAGCATGCGGCCCGGCTCGGACTGCATCTCCACTTCAAGCTGCAAGAAACCGAAAACGACGACCATCGCCCCAAGCCCACTCCCACCGCGCTCGATGGGGGCGCACTCGGTCCGGAGCGCAAGTTGTATCTCCGGGAACTCGTTGCGCGTTTTGCTCATCTGCCGGCCCTGACGTGGAATCTCGGCGAAGAGTGCACGTTGAGCACGGAGGAACTGGTCGCCATGGCTCGGTACCTCCGCTCACTCGATCCTTACG
>CAACVY010000122.1 GCA_900661335.1 uncultured bacterium
TTCACGCCGCACCCCAGCAACGCGGCCGTAACCTGGCCCGAGTCGCCGGCGATCGTGCGCGCCGCCGTCATGCACTGCCCGACGAGTTCGTGTAACGCCCCATCGGTGACCTCTGCGAACACCAACACCGAGGACATGCTCATTCTCCCTTCCGCACAGCTTCCAACATGGCTCGCAACGCAGCTTCGTCCTCTGGATCCACCGTACGCGTCTCGATCACTCGAGCGGGGACCGACTCCCTGCGCACGCGAAGTGTCGTGGTCCGGCTTCCCAGATCCGACACGCCCAGGCTGGCCGGCGTGAGCGAGGGAATTTCGGTCTTCTTCATTTTCAGCTTCAGCATGGCTTTGGCCGGCCGGGGCGCCCGAGGATCGTCCTCCAACAGCGCGACACCGATGGCGACCACGCACGGCAAGGGTAGCTCCAGAAACTCGTTTCCCATTTCCACCGACCGCCGCACGACGACTCGATCGGAGTGAAATTCCTCAATCGAATCCACCCAGCTGACCGCTGGCCAGCCCAGTTCGCCGGCGATATGCCGCGCCAGCAAGGAGTTGTCCGAATCCGGAACGGCGGTCCCGACCAACACCAAGGCCGGCGGAGGGCTACGTCGGCGGATCGCCGCGGCCAACAACGCGGCCTGCGTCGCGGTGTCGAGTTGCTCGGGGTCCGCCTCGATTCGCTCGGCCGAATTCGCACCGCGGTAGAGCGCCTCGCGGGGGGCGTCCACGTTTCGGGGCGCGCCGATGCCCAGCACATGCACGGCCACGCCGTCACGATCTTGTAGCCGCAGTGCGGCTTCAAGCGCGTTCAAGTCTTCGGGTTCGACGCGGGTCGGAACGGTGTCGGCCCGAATCTCGCCGTGTTCGTTCAACACCGCGCCGGTCAGATCCCGCGTATCCCACACCTCACGCATCACAACAACGAGTTCGCGTCCCATCGTTGGCCTCCAATCACCGCGGGCCGTTCAGCCGTAGCGGTACTTGACCCCTTTGCCGCCGTCGGGGAATTTCCATTGCACCCCTTCGTCCGCCGCGGCGTGGCGGCAGGTTCCACACTCCAAGCAGTTCTCGTGCGATACTTGTACGTTGGAAGGATTGTTCGGGTCGGGAGTGTACACTTCCGCCGGACAGATCTTGAGGAGTTTTCGAGTCGCTGCAGCCCGCAGCTGCTCGGGATCCACCTGGATGTGCGGGTGCGCCGGGTCCGGCTCGTAGCGGGTGCGATAGAGCTTGTCCGCCAGGGACATCGGTTCGTCGTGGCTCATGGCTGGATCTCCTTGAGGCATGGTCAGAAGAGTTTTCTGGCACGGAAAAGATCCCGCGCGGCGCGCCAAAGCGAGAGCTGGTCGCGGAAGGCTCGCCATGCGTCCCGCTGAACCTCGGTCTTACTGCGCCCGTCCACTTGGAAGAAACTCGTCAGCAAACGAACGACCTTTCTGGGATAAAGATCCAGCAAGTCGGGCGAAGTTTCCAACACTTCCGGCACGTGACGGAAGCGCCGCAGATCCTCCATCAGCCACGACTGGTCCAGCCGCCGGCGGTAGGCGGCCAACCGTTCCGCGGTGGCATCGCCGGCCTGGAGAGCCTCCAACGCGGTTTGCGCAGCCTGCAGACCGGACTCCATCGCCAGGTTGGTGCCTTCCTTGTACAGCGACATGTTCACCAAACCCGCGGCGTCGCCTACGATCATGACCCCGGGTCCGTGAAGGTCGCCGATGGCGTCGTAGCCGCCTTCGGGGATCATGTGGGCGGAGTACTCCAGCAATTCGCTGCCCCGGATCATTCTGCGCACGACTGGATGGGCCTTGAAGGCCTCCATGACCTCGTGAGGGGAAAGGCCCGCGCGAACGAGGGACTGGATCCGCGCAGCAAACCCCAGGTGCAGCGACTCGCCAGCCGTGTATAGAAACCCGCCGCCGATCAATCCGCGAAACGGGGCGCCGAAAAAGTCCACCGCCAACCCTTGCCCCGGGTCGAGTTCGAAACGCTCTTCCAAAACCTCGCGCGGGAGTCCCAAGATCTCCTTGACGCCCACGGCGTATTCTTGCCGGACGCGACCCGGCTTCAGGCCCAGGGTTCGACGCGCGGCTTCGCTTACCAAGCAGTTGGCGCCGTCGGCGAGGATGACGATCGGTGCGAAGAACTCTTCCCCGGTCCGTAGGCGCACCCCCGCCACCCGCCGGTGGCCGTTGGTGCCTTCGTAGATGAGATCTTCAACCAGCATGCCCTCCAGCAGGTTCGCGCCGGCACCCTCGACTTGGCGAGAATACCAACGGTCGAACTGTGAACGGTGGACGACGAACGTGTGGTTGTGCGGCGGACGCGCCCATTCGTCGCGGCCAAACTGGAGCGCGGCGTACTCGTCATCGGAGAGAAACACCAGCTTACGGCGCGTCACGGGCCGTTCGATCGGCGCGCTCCTGTAGAACTCCGGAATCAGCCGGTCCAGCACGGTGCCGTAGAGTAGCCCGCCGACGTTTTTCGCGCCACAGTACTCCCCGCGCTCGATCAATAACACCTGCCGGCCGGCCCGGGCCAACACCAGCGCGGCGGTCAGCCCCGCGGGGCCACCGCCGACCACAATGCAATCCATTCGGACTTGGTCGTCGTTCGTCATCGTCCCCCACGCCGCCGGTCCACGGCGTGAACGCGCAATTCAATCGGTTTTCGACTACGGGTGTCAAGCCCGCTTTACGGCCGTCGCGCACGTGACCCAGGGATTGGCTTGGAAGCGGTCTGTCCACGCGAAGTCGCTTGCCAGGGCAGCCACGTGGATACAGTCCGTCCCGTTGCGGCGTTGGCCCCATTCACTTCTGGCCCGTGGACTCACTCCAAGTCCGTCGGATCATCGCGGACCCCAAGTTCGTTTTGGCGGCCGCGCTGGTTCGGTGCGAGGTGGCCGAGGGCGGCCAGGGGAAGGACGCCAACTGAGCAC